>DAOTUR010000694.1:0-6415 GCA_034436915.1 Anaerolineae bacterium | reverse complement strand
ATATATCGCGCCCCTACAAAGACGCTTTAGCCCATTAAGAACTCTTGGCGATCAGAAATCGAGCTTCCGAATTTGATTTCCTGAACCAAAACGATCACAAAATCGAGACATGCACCATTAGTTATTTAGTTTTTGACATCAATCCACTGCTTGCCATCAGCGGTCAGCAGATTTTGCGGGCCAGGAAAGGTATACATGCCCACACGCAGACGAATCGGCACATCAGGCGGCAGATCAAGGAGATACGTTGACGTCACATGCTCATACTGCCCCCAGATAAAGGTCGGATACTGACCATTCCAGGGACGGGCATCGCTCTGTGCCAGAATGTCACCCTTCTCATCCAGCAGATGCACAAAAATTGTCGCATCATAAGGCGGCCAATCAATCATCGAATACCAAGTCAGATCAACCTGAACCTGTCCATCAGGCAAACGGGTGGCAGCAGAATCAAACAGGGCAAATGTGTTTTCCAGAACAGGGCTTGAGAGCATGGTCATGTGATCGGGCGCTGGCTGCGGCACTTTGAGCCATCCGATGCGGACAAGCCCCGCTGCAAACGTCTCGCCTGCCTCATTTGTCGCAGGCAGAGAATTGCCAAACTGCGGATAGACGCCCACAACAAGCTGATACGCGCCCGGCTTAAGCGCAGGCACATCAAATGTCACAGGCACAGGCACGAGATCGCCCGCCCGCCACTGCGTCGTCGAGAACAGCCAGCGCGAAATCGGCCCATCAGCATTTGAGGCGATGCGATTGCCATTCTGATCAAGAATCTGCACCGTGTACCAGTAATCATGTCCATTGGGTTGAAGCCGCTGCATGATAAGTGTCGCATCAAATGTGAACGCCGTTTGCGTCGGCAGCATTCTTGTCTCCTGCCAGCCCACAATTTGTAAATCACTGCCATAGCGGACTGCGCCACCGACCACACCATTCATCGGGTAAAAGGTGGGCTGCCAATCTTCGATCAGGCGTGTATAGCCGCCAAAGCCCAATGTTTGCTCTGTACGATAGATCTCCTGTGCCGACTCAATATCTTTCACCAGTGCAGCCTGTGATTCAGAGGTAATCATGGGCAAAAAGGTGATTTTCCCCGCATTCAGCAGCACATAACGCTGTGTATCGCGCAGGATATCCGGTTTTTCCAGTGCCCAGGGCATCACCAATCGTGTCTGGGGCGGCAGCACAAAATCAGTACCAGCAGTGGCAAAATCATCATAGTGGCGCATGAGATAAGTGCGCGTGACAAGCTGCTGCATCTCGTCTAAGGGCAGCAAAATCGGCTCCTTTTGCGTCAGCAACCACTCCGCAAAGCGCCGCCGATCCACGCGGAAGAACCATTCATTATGCGTCAGGCGTTCACCATAAATATCCCACAGACGATACTGGTCGGCATGTTCCCAGTAGCCGCGATAGGCCGCCCAGGACGCCCCTGCCTGCCCGATGATCAGCACGCCAAGAATGCCGATCCCGCCCCAGAGCAAAATGGGAAAAATTCGTAGGGCAGCAGCGTGCTGCGCCCTTTTTACCAATTCATTCAAGCCCACAAGAATCACTGCCCCTGCTATGCCGATGACCAGCGGGAAAATGGCGTATTCTCCCGCGATCCGCAGGCCGTGTGGAACCTCCTGCGACAGCAGCACGGGCAGCGTCCCCACGATGAGCGCCGCGAGAATCAGCGGCGTGGCAGGCGTTCGCAGACGCAGCAAAAGCGCCAGCAGCCCAATAAGAAAGAGCGGTTGCAAAACAGACGCAATCAGCGGCGCACGGGCGGCGTTGTACTGCGGATTTTGATCGCCTTCTGCCAAAAAGAGTCCGGGAGCCATAGCGATCATGGTTTGCAGGCCCCATCCGCCACTGACAGCGCTGACCCGCCCCAATACGGCCTGCCGCGCCTGCAAAAAGCGCACGCCGACAGGCAGCATCAGCACCATCGCCACACTCGCAATGATGATCAAAATCGGGAGCCAGCGCCGCCAGAATTTGAGGCGAAAAATCAGCAACCACGCCGCCAACGCGACAAACACCGCTGGAAGCACATACGCCGCTGTATAGCTGTAGAGCGTCAGCGCGAGAAACAGGCCGCTCAAAACAGCCGCCCGTCCTGAGTTCGTGCGGAGAGCACGCAGCGTCCAGCCCAGGCACAGCAGCATCCCCAACGGCTGCCAGATGCCACGATACAGCGCCCGACTCAGCGTGATATGCCCAATCGCTGTCGCCAGCACAATCACAGCCAGGGCCGCGCCGAATCGTCGCAGCGTTGGCGGCAGATCATGCAGGCATTCCGTCGCGCACCAGTACAGCGCTGCCAGCGTCACAATCCCGATGAAGGCGGTGGTGAGGCGGGCCGTCCACACCCCCGGCCCTATGAGCGACGTTGCCAGGGCCAATGTCAGCGGATAGAGCGGTTCAGGGCGGCCCAGGTCTTCATAGAAGGGATAAACGCCCGTCCGCGCAATGTGAAAAGCATCGATCACATCCAGGCTTTCATCATTGCTCACGGCAGGGGGATAGCTGTTGATGGCACTGATTCGCAGCGCAGCCCCGACCAGCAGCACAAGAATCAAGAGGGCTTTTAGCGTGATGTGTGTCGCTTTGAGTGTCATGCCAGATCCAATTCAACGATCACACACATAGAATCATCTAATACCCGATTAACATCCGCCGCACCTCATCGCCGTACAGCAGCATGAGCAGCGTGGCAAAGACAATATACGGCCCATAGGGAAGCGCCGTGAACCACGTATAGCGACTGCCCAGCAAACTGCGCCCGATAATATATAGAAACGCGCCAAATGCGCCCAGGAAGACCGCGATGAACAACGCAAAGATCGTGTGGCTGAAGCCGAGCAGCATCCCGCTCAACGTCATGAGCATGACATCGCCAAAGCCAAAGGCCACCGTATCAATCTCCTGACCGCGCATCTGCCCCATAATATAGGTAAACATAAAGCCGCCCAGATACAGAATCATGAACGGCACAAAGCCCACCAGCGCCCCATACACCGCATCTTGCGGGATCGCACTTGTCGCTGGCAGCAGCACGATATTGACAATGGCAAGCAGCGCCGCTGGAAAGACGACCACGCGCAAAATCAGCTTGTATTCCATGTCGATAACAGTGATGAGCATGTAAATCGCAATATACGCCCACCAAAAGCCCAATTGCAGCATCAGCCGTGAGGAATCGGGCACAGGCTCGGCCAGTGCCTGGCGATACATCGGATACGCATGAATCGCAAACACGGCGATCACCATCAAAACCATTGTGGCGATTTCGGTCAGCGGGTAGCGCCACGAGAGCAATGGTTTGCCCTCATAGAAGCGTTTGCGGGCCTCATTCGGGGCTTCGATTTTTGGGTGACGTAATCCCTGTACAAATGCTGTAAGGCCCGACCATGCGGCCATAGGACGCGGCGTCCCATCCGGGTAGACAGGCCGTGCCAGACCACGCTGATACGGAATTTCATCCGCCAGCACATTCACCAGCACACCCGCAAAAAAGCCAACAATGATTGCAAGCAGAAAATCCACCACGACCTCTTCGATTTAAATTCTGAGCAGAATATGATTCACAAGTCTATTATGGCACAGGCGTGATGATCGGGGCAGCGGGCAGCAGTGTGATCGAGAGGCCGAGCAGCAAAAGCAGCGCCAAACACGCCGCGCCGACAATCGCCATGCGGACAGCATCACTCACGGGGCGATCCGCCGCCTCCCCTGCTGCAAATCGGATATCAATCCGCTCGACCTGCCCCGGAGACATGCGCCATGCCTGGAGTCGCGGCCTCTCGCGCTGCAAGCTGATGATGACCTGGGCCACCTGCGGCCACTGTGCCGCGCCTTGAATATCGCGCTCAGAGGGAAAGGGGGCGCTGCGCGGATGCGAGTGATACACACCGATCACAGCCAGCCCATCGGCATCCGCCGCATACAGCGCTGTCACAAGTGGCTGCGGCGCAAGCACAAAGCCCTGTTCAGGCTGTGGATCGCTGTTCGGCAAAGGAAGCACCCGCTGCACCCTTGACTCCATTCCAAGCAGCAGGCCGCACGCCTCATGCGGCTGGCGCTGGCGGGCATCCGCGATCATCTGGCTCATCAAAGCGGGAGGAATGACTAGCGTCATGCGTCCGTCTCGGTGGGGATGATCACAGACAACGTGCGGCGATCCTGGGGCGGATTGCGCGAGTCATAAAACAGCTCGACTTCCAGCCGATAGTCGCCTGATGGATCGTCTTTACCGCGAATGTGAAACGTGAATTCCATCTGCGCGTGCATCATGCCAATCACGCTCATTTCATGCACCACGCCGCCTGTGCTGTCCACCAGGGCGAGGATGAGATTGGGGCGCTCCTGAAACGGCGTCACCTTGATCTCAGCCCGCACACGGTAGCGATCCGATTGCACCACAGCCTCAAGCTGCTCAATCCGAATGCTGGCACGCGGCTGCGGAACGTGTGAGGAATCATCGAAAAAATTGATATTCATGGGTGATCCTTATCCAGCCTCTGAGAAACAGTCCCGATACAGGACAAGATTAAAATGATCGTTCCGACGAATTATGAGCAGCTTAGGATTTCGCCGTCTTCAAGCCATTGAGCGCGGCCAGCGCAATCTCGGCCTTCTCTGTGGGCACGAGCAGATGATCGCGGCTGTAGGCGGCATACGGGAAAATCGGCACACCCGCCTCAGCCAGCGCAGCCGCCAATCGTGCCATCAATCCTGTCAGCGTGGGTTCAAGCGGCAGATCGAGCGTGATCAGGCGGTAGGTCGTCGCCTCAACCGTGTGTCCGATGAGACGATGACGATACTCCTCAAGTGCCTCATCATCAATCACCAGCGTCACCTCATGCGCGTCCGCGATGAGCACAGCGAACGGTTCGCCAATCTCCGCAATCACGGCTGCTGCCGCAATAATCGCCTTTGCGGGCAGACGCAGCACGCGGTACACGCCCTCATCAAGCTGGAATTGGCCCTGTGCCAGCACGGACTCAAGGGTTTGCATAGACACTCGTTTCTTTGCTGATAGGACTCGCCCACCAGAGGGTTATTTTATAAGGTCAGCCGCCACAGGACGGATCTACTCATCAAACTGATACGTGCTCTCGGCATAATAGCGCACACTGCGATTGGCAAGCCGATGCCGCAACCATTCTTGCAGTTCGGCATTTTTGACGGGCAGACTTTTATCCGTCGATTTAATCTCCGCAATCGGATAGTTCAAGCGCAGAGCGCGGCCCTGGATGATATGCCGACTGACCCCTGGCGGAAGAAAGGCCTTGTGCCGCGCCGCCTCGATAATATCTTCGGGATGATAATCTGGGAAGAGCACAATCGCCGCCGCATCCGGGTAATACTGCCAGATTCGCAGCGGATCGGGCATGACGGTGCGGTGCAGAGCGGCATTTTTCTGGTAGACGCGCACGACATCGCGCAGGGCCATATTGCGCTGCTCCAGTGTTGCGGAGGCGGCCATGACCGCATACACATCGCCCTCTCGCGTCAAAATTTGCGCTGCGGCGTGGGACGCCCAGCCCTGCTTGAGCTGAATCGGCGTCACCTGCTTGAGCATGTCCAGAAAGGCTTGCGCTGTCCAGCGGCTGATGACATGCTGCCACACGCCCAATTCAACGAAACCGCTGTCATACGGTGCGACCTGCACCAGAATATGTTGAAATCCCAGGTGGCAAAAGGTGTGATAACGATTCGCGCCATCCAGCAGCACATAATGTTTGTCGTCCATCGGGGATACAATCGGCGGATTGGTAAACCACTCTGCGTCACGAATCCGCTCAATCAGGGGTTGGGAGCGCTGCGTATCGTGATCTTCATGAGGGTGAACCGCCGTGACAGGCACAATCCGTAAATCAGGAATAGGGGCATTTTGCAGCATATGAATTAAACTCTTCCAAAAAGAATGTCTCCGACCTTAGATTACCATCGTGCGCCAACAGACGCTATGTTATGCTGTTCAGCAATTGATACAAAATGCCTTTCATACGCCTGAAATACACGCCCATCTGCATTATGACCGACTGCAAAAACGCGCCTTTGTGTCGCCTAAAATCGCAGTTACAATGCAGAAGATTGATCCATGTGAAAGAAAAATCCCGATGGGCGCAGCCCAACAAGGCGCACATGTCACGCAGGATCGCTGGATGACCGTGCCGCGTACCCTGTGTTTTGTATTTCATGGCGATGACATCCTGCTGATGAAGCGCGGCGCACACAAAAAGATTTTCCCCAATCAATACAACGGCCTGGGCGGACACATCGAGCGCGATGAAGACCCGCTGACGAGCGCCCGCCGCGAAATCCGCGAAGAAAGCAGCCTTGAGGTCGATGATCTGCGTTTGTGTGCCGTGTACAACATCGATGCGGGCCACGCGACGGGCATCATCCTGTTTGTGTT
>DAOTUR010000693.1:0-1676 GCA_034436915.1 Anaerolineae bacterium | reverse complement strand
TCGGAGATCCAATGAGCCTGCATGCGCACGCTGTTCCCGACATTCCCGAAGACACGGCTCAGATTGCCAAAGCGGTGTTCCGCAAAGGCAATTCCTACATGACCATGCGCGATGAGCTGGGAACATTCTTCACGGATGATCAGTTTGTTGATCTCTATCCAGCGGATGGACAACCCGCTTTTTCGCCATGGCGTTTAGCCCTGGTGTGTGTGATGCAATTTGCCGAGAATTTGACGGATCGCCAAACCGCTGATGCTGTGCGCGCCCGGATCGATTGGAAATATGCGCTCAGCCTCAAACTGGACGATACGGGGTTTGATTATTCGATCCTGTGTGAGTTCCGGCAGCGACTGCTGGTCAGCGGGGCCAGTGAACAATTGCTCAATCAGATGCTGTCCCATTTCAAATCTTTGAAACTGCTGAAAGCGCGTGGCAAACAACGCACCGATTCGACGCATGTTCTGGCAGCAATCCGCTTGTTAAACCGCTTGGAACTGATCGGGGAAACGCTGCATCACGCCTTAAATGAAATCGCTGTCGCCGCACCGCTGTGGTTGAAGAGGTGGGTTGACCCGGTGTGGTTCGATCGGTATGAACGCTCTTTCAACGAATATCGTCTGCCCCTGGCGGATGCCGAACGGGACCAATTGGCTCTGACGATTGGACAGGATGGCTTATCCTTACTGCAGGCTATTTATGACCCCTCCCAAAGGCCCACATCACTGCGCGATTTGAAAAGTGTTGTCACACTCAGGCAGGTCTGGGTGCAGCAGTACGCGCTGAACGATGACGTCTTGTGGTGGAGAGATGTCAAAAACTTACCCCCTTGTGATCTTCGTATTCAGTCGCCTTACGATCGAGAGGCGCGTTATAGTAACAAAGGGACTGTGAATTGGGTTGGTTACAAAATCCATCTCACCGAGACCTGTGATCAAGAGACACCCCATTTAATTAACCATGTCGAAACGACGCGTGGCACAGTTCAAGATGTCGAAGTGGTTGATAAGATCCATGCGGATTTGGCTATCCAAGAGTGTTTGCCTGCCCAACATATCGCTGATACAGGTTATAGTTCAGCGGGTCTGTTTCAGGATAGCCAAACCCAGTATGGAATTGATCTGATTAGTCCTGTTCGAGTGGGTCGGAGTTGGCAAGAGGCCGCCAACAATGGCTTTGGGCTCTCCCATTTTCAGATTGATTGGGAACACCGTCGCGTCGTCTGTCCGATGGGGAAAACCAGCTCAAGCTGGACGCTCTGCCCGAAAAGACAAGGGCATGATGTCTTTTACATCAAGTTCCGCGAACCTGATTGTCGGGTCTGTCCCGCAAAAGCCGACTGTACCCGGGGCAAACGACGCACAATTTCGATCCAGACCGCCGCGCTTTATGGGATCATGCAGCAAAAGCGCAAATTCCAGGCCAGTGATGAATTTCGTGCGCTTTACCAACAACGGGCCGGGGTCGAAGGCACCATGTCTCACGCAGCCTGGACATTAGGTGCCCGACGAGCTCGCTATCGAGGCCAAGAGAAAGTCCATCTGCAAAACGTCCTCACGGCGGCGGCGATCAACCTCACACGGGCCGTCAATTGGCTCAATGAAATTCCGCGGGCTAAAACGCGTGTGACACGCTTTAAGGCGTTGGCCGCCTAACGAGCGAGGTTCGCCAACAGCATC
>DAOTUR010000692.1:0-5415 GCA_034436915.1 Anaerolineae bacterium | reverse complement strand
TGCTTGGCCAGATGAGGATCGTATTGGCGGCAGGCCTGCAAAAGGGCTTCATGTTCCGCATGGATTGTGGTGATGCTGTGAGAGACGAAGAGAAAGCGAAAGCGGTAAATCTCGCTGCGCTCCCACAAAGACTGGATTGTTTGGCGGATGTGTGTGTTGTTCAGTGAGTCATAAATCGTCATGTGAAATTGATGATTGAGGCGCATAAAACTGCGGAAATCCTCGCCCTCGATAGCCTCACGCATGTGCTGAATGAGCGCAGCCATCGACGCAAACTGGCCGTCGGTCATCCGCTCAACCGCATGATGCGTGGCTTCGCCCTCGATCATCTGGCGGGCAAAGTATAAATCCGCCAGATCCTTGAGCGAAATTTCGGTCACGAACGCGCCGCGACGAGGGATGATGGAGACCAATCCTTCCGCCTCCAGTGTTTTCAACGCCTCGCGCACTGGCACAAGACTCACCTGCAAATCGTCAGCCAGTTTGTTCTGATCGACTCGCTGCCCCGGCAAAAGGACTTGCTGCACAATCGCATCACGGATGCGCTCATACACCTGTGCGCCCAATGTTTTACGGGTCTGCTCAATGGGAGGGAGGGATGTCATAGCATTTTCCTGTTGACAAATCCTGAGTTGCATTATAAATTATAAATTATAAATCTCAAGTCACTCTTGCCTGCCAATGTGTGATGAGAACAGCCGCGCAGGGACGAAACCCGAGATCGACATAAAACTGTTTTAGCAGGCTTTAAGCGAAAATGACATTATTACGGGTCTTCTATCGTGCTTTTGATGGATTTGACTGCGCCTTTCAGCAGCAGGCAGCGGCCTTTCGGGAGCAGTCGCCCGACGTTGACTTCGAATGGGTCGCGCTCGATCCTGAGGCGCTGTATGACACCATGATCCACAAGGGTGGCGTCTACACAGACACCTGTGATGTGATGCTCACTCTCACGGATTGGCTGCCGCAGCTTTTTGTGATGAATGGCCTGACCCCGCTCAACGACTTTCTCGCCGCTGATCCACCGCAGGATTATCCGCACGGCTGGTCGCCCAGTCTTCTCTCGCTGCAAACACAGGCCAATGGCACAGTCACCGCGCTGCCGTATCACGATGGGCCGGAAATATTGATGTATCGTGCCGACCTGTTCGAGGATCCGCACGAGCAGGCAGCCTTTTTGCAGCAGTACGGCTATGCGCTGCCAGTGCCGGAGACATGGACGCAGTTCCGCGATGTGGCCCGCTTCTTCACGCGGCCTGAACGCGATCTCTATGGTGCAATTATCGCCGGCAAAAACGATGGACACAACAACGTCTACGATTTTTTGCTGCATCTGTGGAGTCGCGGGGGACGCCTGTTCAATGAGCAGGGGCGGCCGTGTTTTCATGATGCAATTGGCGAAGAGGCCCTGTCCTGCATCGTTGATCTGATCGTCAAGGATCGGGTGTGTCCACCGCAAACCCTCACGTATGACAGTGTGGCGTCTGGCGTGGCGTATGCGGCCGGACAGGGCGCGATGATGTGGAACTGGTGCGGCTTTGCGGCAGTGGCAGAACTGCCACCCTCAAAGATCATCGGCCACAATCGGCTGGCGCTTGTGCCACGCGGTGAGACGGGGCGGCATACCTCGCTGAATATCTACTGGGTGTTGGGCATCCCCACAGGCAGCGTGCAGAAAGACCTCGCCTATGCCTTTTTGCGCCACTGTGCCAGCCCCGCCATGGATCGTGTGACGGCGCGGTGCGGCGGGACAGGGGTACGGCTGTCCACCTGGCGCGATCCTGTCCTGCAAGCGCAGTTCAATCACTATCGCCTGATGGAAGCGGCGCACCAGAATATCGACAGCCCGCCGCGCCTGCCCGAATATCCCGCCATCAATATGATCCTCAGCCAGATGCAGTGGCAGGCGGTGACAGGCGAAAAAACCGTTCGTGAGGCGCTCGATGAGGCGGCCCACGCGGTCACAACCCTTTTGAGAGAGACAGGCCGTTTGGCTTGAGGCTCTATGACGGATCCCTGAGCAAAGGAGGCAATAGTCAACAAAGAACAACTCGTTTCGTGTAAAGCTTTTCGTTCTGACGTTCTGACGCACAATTTAGTGGCCTTTTAGGAGAATACACTCATGGCAAAGAAATCCTTTTTGTTTATCGTGCTAATGCTGCTCACCCTCAGCATTGCCCATGCCCAAGACAAAGAACCTCAATATGCGGGCGTTGACAAAGATTTGACGGGCGTCACACTTCGTATGGCGACCATCGGCGGCCAACCGTATGAAGCCATGTACGACTCGATCAAGGTATTTGAAGAGAAGACCAACGCCAAAGTTGAAATCGTCTTCTTGGGTGACGGCTTTGAAATTGACCGTTATCTCAAGACCAATTATGCCGCTGGCACAGTCGATTTTGACGTAGCGTGGAATCACACCAGCTTCATGGCGCAATACACCGACTTTGTGGAACCCCTCAACAGCTATTTCACCCCGGAAGAATTGGCCGTGTTCAGCCCCGCCATCATCCAAGCAGCGACCATTGATGGCAACCTGCAATTGATCCCCCGCCACGCCGATATCTCCTCGCTCCACTATCGCCTCGATCTGTTCAATGATGCCGATCTTCAAGCCCAATTCAAAGCCAAGTACGGCTATGATCTGCTGCCGCCAACTACTCTCAAGCAAATGTATGACATGGCTGAGTTCTTCGTGGCGTCGGGCAAAATCCGTTATGGGACGCAGTTCGCTGGCAAGGAAGAGGCGCTCAATGGCCGCTTCTATGAAATGCTGCTCGCCAATGGCGGCAACTACTTCGATGATGATCTCAATCCGATCTTCAACAGCGAAGCGGGCAAGATGACCGCCCAATGGATGCAAGACCTGTATAAAAACAAGCTTATCCCCGCTGATACCACCAATCTGCTGTGGCCGGAAGTCGCGCAGAACTTCTGCAACGGTGATGTAGCCCTGTATCTGGAATGGCCGGGTTGGTACAGCTTCTTCCAAGACAAGACCAAATGCCCTGCCATTGCGGGTAACTTCGGTTTGGCGCGTGGCCCTGTGGGCGCTGAAGGCACCATTCACACCGGTTGGGCCGGCGCTCATGCATTCAGCGTGACAAAAGCCAGCCAAAATAAAGAAGCCGCTGTGCAGTTAGTCAAGTTCTTGACCTCGGAAGCCGTCGCTTACGATGAAGCCAAACTCGGCCTGCTGCCCGTTCGTAGCGACGTGTGGACACGGATCATCGCCGATGCGAACGCCTCCGCTGTGCCGCTGGACAAAGAACGTCTGGAACTGGCGCAGATTCAAATCGCTGAAGACTTCCGCGCTGTACCAAGCTTCAAGGACTGGATTACCTTTGGTAACGAATGGTTCCCGCAGCTCCAGAGCATCATCCTCGGCGACGTGAGCGTTGACGACGGTCTGGCGAAGGCCACCGACAGCATCAAGACACTGATGGCGGACTTGGGCTACTAATCCACTGGCAATATCCGTAGGGGCGACTCATGAGTCGCCCCATCCCCCAACCTTGAAGGAGCAAGCAGTGATCCAATCGAACGCCCTGAAAACACAGGCCGCCCCGACCAAACAAGACATAGCGGCGAATCGGTTTGCACAACAGGGGCGGTGGTTTCCCTGGTTTATGCTTGCCCCCTCGCTGATTATCATCGCATTTGTCGTCTTATATCCCATGCTGTACTCGGTTTACATCAGCCTGACGCCGTTTAATCTGTTGCGGCCTGAGACCGCCGCCTTTGATATCACAAAAATATTTCGCAATTACGAGCGCCTCCTGGATGATGATGTCTTTTGGAAATCTGTCATCAACACGGTGCTGTTTCTCACCATCACGGTCAATCTGGAGTATGTGCTGGCGCTCATCCTGTCGCAGTTGATCGCCCGTGTCACATGGGGACAGAGCGTGATTCGCACACTGCTCATGGTGCCGATGATGTTTGCGCCTGTTTTAGTGGGCTTTCAATTTGCGTGGTTCTTCAATGCGACGGTGGGCCTCGTCAACAATGCCTTGATGACGTTGGGACTGATGCCCGAGTCGAAAGCGTGGTTGGTCGATCAGCCGTGGGGCATGATCGCGCTCATGATCGCCAGTATCTGGATGAATGTGCCGGTCATGACCATCATTCTGCTGGCCGGAACGCTCTCGCTGCCCGCCGAAGTCTACGAATCGGCAGAGGTAGATGGGGCGGGCTGGTGGGTGCAGTTTCGCCATATCACGCTGCCCTTGCTGCAACCCTTCGTCTTGATTGCGCTCACCATTCGCTCGCTGGATGTGGGGCGGGCCTATGACATTGTGCGAATCATGACCAATGGCGGCCCGGCCAACCGCACGCAAGTGATTTGGACGTATGCGGGTGAAATGGCGATTCGTAACAGCCGCTTTGGGCTGGCGAGTGCGATGTCGATGGTTGGGGTCGTCCTCGGTGTGGCGTTTACGTTGTACTTATTTTGGCAATTGATACGCTCAAGGATTGTTCACTAATGCTGACTCAGGCGGTGCGTCCCCATCGGCGCGTGATGCAAACTTTTTTTAATATTCTGGTCTTTGTGATTTTGACGATTGGGGCTTTACCCGCCGTCTGGATTTTACTCACGGCGTTTCGTCCTGGCAGCGAAATCAATGCCTCACCGCCCATCTGGATTCCGCAGCATCTCACGCTGGATGCCTTCCTCAATCTTTTTGGCCTGAACCCGGCATATGCGGCAGGCGTGCCAGCGCTCTCCTACCTGCGAAATTCGCTTGTGATCTCTCTCAGCAGCACCTTTTTCGCGGTGGGACTCGGCACGATGGCCGCCTATGCCTTCTCGCGCTTTGAGTTTCGCGGCCATACCCTCGTTTTTCTGATTATCATGCTGTCGCGCAGTGTGCCGGGCATCGCGCTCAGCCTGCCGCTGTTCCTGATTATGAAATCTATCGGCTGGATCGACACGCTGCACGGCCTGTCGTTCGTGTATGTGGCCGTCAATATTCCCTTCACCGTCTGGCTGATGGACGGCTTCTTTCGCCAGATCCCGCGCGAACTGGACGAGGCGGCTTATATCGACGGCTGCGGCTACTGGCAAACCTTCTGGCGCATTGATCTGCCGCTGGCGCTGCCGGGCATGGCTGCTGCCGCGATTTTCGCGTTTCTCGCCTCCTGGAACGAATATCAGATTGCCACTCTAATGACGCGCACGCCCAATGCCAAGACGCTGCCCGTCGGCCTGTATGATTTCACCAGTCAATTCACGGTGGATTGGCGGGGCATGTGTGCGCTGGCCGTGTTGATGATGATCCCCGCGATTGTGTTTGTGATTCTCACACAGCGGCATATGGTACGCGGCCTCACCTTTGGCGCGGTCAAGGGATAGAGGCTGTTATAGACTTTGTTTTTGTGCCTAAACCCCTCACCCCAACCCGTCTGCCT
>DAOTUR010000691.1:0-2008 GCA_034436915.1 Anaerolineae bacterium | reverse complement strand
CCGCGCCTGCCCACTTTCATCGTCCTTATTCATCGATCACCGACCATGACTGTAGAAGACGAACAACGCATGCTCCTCAAAGCGGTCACCGATCATCCCGATGATGATGCGCCGCGCTTGGCGTATGCCGACTGGTGTGATCGCAGGGGGGATCCGCGCGGGCGGTTTATTCGGGTGCAGATTGAGTTGGCGAAAATAGGCGACAACTTTCATCACCAAAAATGGGACTCACTGCGCTCAGAGAGCCTGGATTTGCTGTCTCTGTATGAGCGCGAGTGGATGCCAGAGAATAACCCCTATATCTCAAAGTCAAAATTCAATCGAGGATTCATCGAGAACGTGACGTTAAGCGCAGATATCTTCCTCGCCCACGCGAGTGAATTGTATGCGCAATACCCAATAAAATATGTTGGCATCAAGGAGATGGGCGGACGCTCGCGGGAGGTACTGACATCAAATCTGCTTTCTCAGCTATGCGCAGCAAATTTCAGTCGCGGAGGACTAACAGATGAAGACATTATCGCGTTCGCTCAGTCGCCATTTATTGTCAATATATGGTGGCTTGATTTGGGGTTCAACAATATCGGAATGGCGGGAGTGGAGGCCTTGATCAAATCACAATACCTCAAAAACTTGGGTCATGTTGGGCTAAATGCGAATCCATGCAACCCCGTTGAGACGGCTGGCTTTGACCAGGGCGTCTTAACGGGCCTTCAATTGCCGACGGAAGGACGTCTGCTTGAGGAGCGCTTTGGGCATGTAAAATGGCTTCATTACAGGGAGGCTGGCCCTCTTCTTCCTGCTGATCAACGATAGCTTAAGTCAAGTCGATAAATCGAGTTGCGCTTCCGGAATAATTTGTAATAGAAATTATCTCGTCAATAGTCATGAATCCTTTTCCTGGGTATTGCACTTCATTTCCTTGTCCATGGTTACGCATGGAATCATTTTTACGAGCATTGATCACCTCATTCGTGCCACTAGTTGACCCTGAAATCCGTTCAATCAGAGACGGGCAAGCGCGATTGATGTCCAATCGCAAGGGCATATGGCGGTTTGCCAATTCCGTCGTAGCCGAGGCCGCGAAGAGCGAATTGCCTCCTGCGCGTCCTTCAAATGGGAGTGTGGCAGCGAATATTTTATAGTTTTTTCTGAACTCATCGCCCTCTTCATCGCTTAGACCTGGTGCCATCACTCCTGCGGAACCGAGTATGCGAATCCCCCCACGACCGTCGCTTATTCCAAGAGGCGTTTCCCCATCCTTGCCACTCAATCCGCTCCAGAGATCCTTGGCGTATATGGGATTCATCGTCCCCAATGCCTGAACCAAATATGCCGCCGAACCTGATCGGGATACGTGATTTGACTGGCCAATCGAAATCACCACCTGATCAAAAGTATGGATGGTCTCACCCTTCCATTTTTCCGGGGCATCTGCAGGTGCGGAGAAAGTGACATTCAGCGCTTTATCTGGGCCTCCCTCGATCAATTTAATGGCCCCCAAGAAGTGCCGATGGCGGGTCTTATCGAGGGTCTCCAGGTTGCGGCCTCCCGGCGCATTAGCCTTGGTCGGATGGTAGAAATTGATCTTCACTGCATCCTCGTACGGCTGTCCGTTCGCTTCCTTAGGCCCATACGCGGGATCCGCCACCCAGAAGAGTTTGTCAACATTACCCTTTTTGAGCACATGTTCCGCGCTCCACGCCGAAGACGGGCTGGCACCATAAATCAGGATGCGTTTTTCCCCCTCCGGCAGGGGTGCGCCGATATGGTGTTCGCCTTTAATCAGCCGTTTGACCTGCGTGTAGTCAGGTTGGTCATAGGGTTGCCCATCCAGTTCGCTCTGCAGTGCAGGCGTGCTCCAAACTTCGGGACTCAGCAGTAGCACGGGCCCTGGGCCCGTGCAAACGTCGACATAATGGGCATAGAGATAGGAACGATTCAGTGGGCCTGTGGGCGACTCGCGCCAGTACACCGACAGGCGATAGGGCAGCCCCGGGTGTTTTTC
>DAOTUR010000690.1:0-2752 GCA_034436915.1 Anaerolineae bacterium | reverse complement strand
GTCGCATGGATGGGTGAATGATTACGCGAAATTGCAATGATTCACCTATCCGTGTGTAGGGGCAGGATGCATCCTGCCCTGCAACAAATTCTCTCAAACCATGAGGGCACGATACATCCTGCCCCTACAGGGGCCTTTGTCGCATGGATGGGTGAATGATTACAGCGGAATGCAGGCCAGAGCACACAGATTGTATAAAGGCTTATCAAGAACTCCTTTTGCACTCTCGCCCGCTTTGGGGTTGAATCAGGGGACATTGATTTCAAGAGACGGCCATCCCAATGATCGATATCACCCGCCCTGGTAAAAACGTCCTCACCCTGGAAACCCCTGTCATGTGTGCCGCTGGCATCATGGGCTATGGCGACAGCTACAGCAAATTGATTCATCTCGATAAATTGGGAGCCATCGTCACGCACCCATTGAGCCACCACGAATGGTATCCGGCACATGGCACGCGGGTCGTGCCGCTGGATGCAGGCGTGCTCATCCACAGCGGCTATCCCAATCCGGGCTTCTCACGCGGCGTGCGCGAGTATCGCGGCTTGTGGGGCAAAATGCCGATTCCGGTGATCGTGCATCTCATCGCTACCACGCCGGATGAAATTCGCTCGTGTATGCGCGTGGCCGATGGTGTGGACTGCATCGCCGCGATTGAACTGGGTTTGCAGGATGATCTGCCCTGGGATCAGGCCGAAGAACTGGTCGAGGCGGCCACGCAGAACACCGAAAAGCCCGTGATCGTGCGGCTGCCGCTGTATGATGCCTTTGCCATCGCTGAGGCGTGTGCCGGCGCGGGAGCGGGCGCGTTGGTCGTGGCGGCTCCACCGCGTGGCGTGGCGCGTGATCCGCGTTCGGGGCGGCTGGTGAAGGGCCGTGTCTACAGCCCCACCGTCAAGCCGATGAGCCTGCGCGTGGTGGGGGCGCTGTGCAATCGCATCCAGGACGTGCCGATTATTGGCGCGGGCGGCATTCACACGCCGCAGGATGCCCGCGATTATCTGGAGGCGGGCGCGGTAGCCGTACAGATCGATTCCGTTGTGTGGATCAAGCCGCAGATGATCGAACGCATCGCCCGCGACCTGAGCGGCAATCTCGTCACACGGGCCAGCGATGCCCTGCCCGATGAGTGGCATCCTGATATGGGCGATACCATCGCCGGGCAGCGTCGCACCCCGCCGCCCCAGACCGACGCGGAGACGCATTAGGCGCGGAGGGCCGTGCCAGGACATGGTTTGTAGGGACATGACATGTCATGTCCAACCCGATGGACATGGCAGGCCAGGACATGGCAGGCCATGTCCCTACCAAATCGCCCCGCGAATGGCTGTCTGACCTGACCAAAAAGATCACCCTTCCCACAGCGCCCTACATCTTCTCCAGCACCACAAAATGCGACAATCCCCAGGTATCCAGCGCTGTTCCCTCGAAGCGATACAGCACATCGCGCACAGCACGAGCGGGCGCACCCAGACGCGCAATCAGATTGTCATAGCCGCCGTAAATGCGGGCCTCATGCACCACCTTGACGGGCAGACCCGCAAACAGACCGAGCAACCCGCGCCGCGTATACGCCCGCACATGCGGGGCCAGTCGATTGCGGAGGGCGTCGGGCAGATAATTGATGAGCGGCGTATTGCCAAAGTGATAGACCCCGCGCCAGTAATGCCCGTGCGTCTCAAAGGGATACCAGCGATTCGGGCAAAAAAGCACGATCCGCCCGCCGCGCTTCATCACACGCACCATCTCCCGCGCACTCTGGCGATCATCCTGCACATGCTCAATGACCTCATGTGACAGCAGCACATCAAAGGTCGCATCGGGGTAGGGCAGATGCTCCGCTGCCCCGACTACGGCGTGCGGCGCAAACTCACGCGCTTCCTCGATGCGCTCAAATTCAATATCTATGCCATCGACAAACGGCGTATAGCGCTTGAGGGCGCGGGCATACGTGCCGACGCCAATGCCATCAATGAAGACCCGCGCATGGTCCAGGGCCGTCCATTGGGCCAGCATCTGCAAACGGCGTTCCTGGCCCGCCCGCCAGACATAACTTGGTTCACCACGCTGCGCCGCTAGTTCAGAGGGCATACATCGTCCATAAAATGTTCGCCTGGGGACACCGAGTTTTAACCCGGTGGGGAAAGGCGTCCTTCCTTTCTCATCGCTGTAGCCGTCAGAGTGCTTTCCCCGAAGGGAGGGAGCGATTTGAGTGACCTCTGGTTCGCTCCGGGCCGTTTCCGCTTGCGCGGATAAAGTTTTCCTCGACAAAGTTATGAGACGGTTTTGTGTGACGCGCACGGCGTTAGACCCTCACGCTGTTTAACGCATCACCGCAGAGTTCGGGACTGGAAGGTCATCCCGAAGTGCCTCTGTATTCGCCCCTAACGGAGGCTCTAACATCAAGCCTGAGTCTGGTCAACATGAGCATTGTTCATGCTCCTGGCTTGAGCCGGGGGGCGTTGACTCTATGAGATGACAAAGAAAGCGGGGCATGAGAGACGACTTGCGTCCTCTCATGCCCCGATGAGTTATATCAGAGTCTTGAGCAAAAGAGCAGATTGCGTCGTCTCGCTGCCAGGGCAATCGCGTCAAATCCTATTTTTATCTGAGTTTTGCATAGCACTGCTTTTTACCCCTCACCTCCCGTCCTCCTCTCCCACAAGGCGCGATGAGGGGAGTGGGGTAAAAGCCCCTCTCCCACGCAGTGGGAGAGGGGCTGGGGTGAGGGTGATGATGGCTTTTGCCTCCC
>DAOTUR010000689.1:0-6834 GCA_034436915.1 Anaerolineae bacterium | reverse complement strand
GGTCAGTGATGGGATGGACACGCGCATTCCCCGCAACAGCGCCGATAAGCTGCTGGCGGCGACAGGCTTGAAGACAAAGGAGCAGCTTCGCAATCATCGGCGGCTACTGCGACTGCCTGTGAAGGTGTGGGAAGTGGCGGATGACCTGAATTGGCCGGAACGCTTCATCCGCGATCTTGTGGCTGATGCACATGGCGATGAGGATAAACTCATCGAGGTAGCCCTCAAACAGGCTGAGAATCAGGGCTATAACGTATCCCTGGGTACGTTATCGACGGACACAAACAAAAATAAGCGCAAGTCGACTCCCAAGAACACCGGGCCAAACAGCGCAGTCTATTATGCCGAGTTTGTAAAGCTGTTGAGCAAAGCCGGCCCGGGCAAAGAGACTGAGAGCCATGCCGCTCTTGAGCGCATCGCTGAACTGCGCCGCTTCCTGGATGAGCAGGAACATCAACTGCGCCGCTTCTTAACGGGCAAAAATAAGCTTTAAGAGCGTCTTGTCAGCACCTGTATTGAGCAGTGGGGCCTTTTAAAAACACAAGTTATGCATCACATATGTCAATACCTTCGCCAAAATTCAGAGTACATGAAAAAGCAGGGTTTTCGTTAAATTTTGGCACTTCGTGACCTTTTATAAGCCAGGTTTTGGAGTCAAATTTGCTTCAAAAAGGCAGATTTGTCTGTGTTTTCAAAATTGGCGAAGGTATTGATATGTGGAAGACACATATGTTTTTATTGACTTCAATGGAGATCAGGGTACGCGGAACGACGAACACTTGGTAGATGGCACACAGGGGTTGTTCTGCTCCTAAAAAGCAGAACGCTTGGATGTAATAGCAATACACCCAAGCGACCAAAACAAAAAGCAAATTGAAGATGTAACAGCATTATACGCTGTTCTGTGAGCGCACGCAAGAGTCCAAGCGTCCGCGTCCTTGAAGAAAGCATTAAGAAATGCTGACTTCGGACGCACATACCTCCTCACCCCTGTACGAGGCCGCCCTCCGCTATGCGGATTCTGGCTATTCCGTGATCCCCATCTATGGCGATCTTGCCCCGACTCGTGCCAAAGTTGCTGCGACGGACTGGGGACATTATCAGCGCCAGTATCCCACTCAGGCTGATCTCGCACGCTGGTTTCATCTGTATCCAATGGGCGGCATTGCATTGGTCACAGGTCGCATCTCGCGTCTGCTCATCCTCGATTTCGATCATATTGAGATTCATCATCAGTTTGTGGCCGCCTTCCCGCATCTGTGTAAGACGATGGTTGTCACCAGTGCCCAACGCCGTTTGCCACACTACTACTATCGCTTGCCCACAGGCATAGAGGTTGCCAGCCGCAAAATCGCGGGCCTCGACCTGCTGGCGGAGGGCCGCTATGTTGTGGCGGCTCCGACGCAAATTGCCGGGCGTCTGTACACCATCACCTACGATCATGCACCGCTCATAGTGACCCATGATGATCTGACAGCGCTTGTAGCCTTCATAGAGCGCTGTATTCGTCATCAGGAGAAGCCGCAGGATAGCGTATCCAGGGGTACGCTATCGCCCACAGATCCATCCCATAGCGTATCCAGGGGTACACTATCGTTTCCGAGAGACGCGGCTCAGGCTTCTCAGCATAGCGTATCCAGGGGTACGCTATCCACCTCAGATCCATCCCATAGCGTATCCAGGGGTACGCTATCCACCTCAGATGCACCCGATGACGTATCCAGGGATACGGTATCGGCACGTCTTGTATCTGCTGCTCATGAGGCTTTCAATACACTACGCCTCGCCGCGAAAGAGATTGTCTCTGACTCATCACGACCTGATTCGGGTGCTGTTGATACATCCTTGCAGATCAACAAGCCTCCTTATGCTGGACACGCCCCCAATATCGTTGTTGTCCCTCCCGTTGCTGCCGATAACGTATCCAGGGGTACGCTATCGGCAGCACGACTCATTCAGCAGTATCAGCACATTGCCGGGCAGGTTGGGCGCAATGAGGCGTTGTTTCGCATGGCTGTGCGGGCGCGTGATTATGGCTGGTCGCAAATCCAGGTCGAGTCGGTTTTGACGCCTGTTCATGTGGCCCATCCTGCACCTGCTGATCATGCCTCCGAAACATCACAGCAGCGCATCCATGAGGCACAGCGCACGATTGCCAGTGCCTTTAAGCGTCCGCCGCGTTCTGTGCCGCAAACGGATACACAGGTTGGGCTGCCTGTGAGTGTGCGCGAAGCTCTGCTCAAGCTGAAGCTCATGCCTGTGCTGCGGGTACTTGATGGTCTGATTCTGAAAGGCATCGTGGCAGGCGCACGGCTGACAGAAAAAATCATCACGGCGCTGCTGGAAAACATCATTGGTCGCCACTCCGTCTTGAAGGCCCTGAAAGCCTGTTTGCCGGATGGCACACCCGTGTTTGCCCCTTCCCCTAGAACCCCTACCCATACTGACGTTGCTGCTGAGGTCACGTTGTTCCCAGGACAAAAAATGCTTTTTGTCGGGGCGACAGAATCGAACAAAAATCGGCGCGGGCGTCCTGAGCAGGCATATGAGATGCCAACGGTGTATCGTTTGTGTCAGGCGCTTGGGGTGAGCTATAGCCCGTCAGACCCTATCACCGCTGCTGACCTCACAAGCACCCGCCGTACACGCCAGGCGATTCATCGTGAGCTGCTGCGTCGTCGTCCGGGCCTGTATTCGCGCAAGCTATTGGCCCGCCGCCTGGGGGTGAGCGTCCGCAGCGTGCAGCGCTATCATCGCAATGCGTGTGTGCGGGTACGCTTCGCCTTTCGCCAGCGCGAAATCTTTTGGGAGACTCTCAGCAACGTGCCGAAAAAGGACGATGTGCCGCCGCATTCAGCCTTTTTGCAGGATGAGACGGGCAAGCGTTACCCGATGGATATCAGCATTGTCAAATGGCTGCTGACACGGCGCAAACGGGTGTTTTTGATGTATCAACTGCCCAATCACTACAGCGTTTTGCCCGACGAGGATATCTCGCAGCCTGTCTCGCCTGAGACAGCCCTGACAGCGCGAGAACAGGCTGTCAAACGGCTCATCGCTCACGCCGAAGCCTCTGAAAAAGACATGCAAATCGCTGCGTGTAGTCATAATGACTTATCATTAGCATCTGATGGAGATAGGGTTGCAGCAGCGGCCCACAGGGGTATAAAAACAGGTCAAAACAACCCGAATCCTTACAAGACTGTCTCGCCGTATCGTCCAGAAGATGCCATTCCACAGGGGCTGCCTGTTGACCCCACATGGCGCTATACGCCCTCTGTCTCGACGCGGGTGATGGGTGCGCCCAGTATCTCGCCTGTACCCGCTGATGCGCTGCTGTTTACGCCGCAGACAGCGCGTGTCATGCCCGCAACACCCAAGCCGATTGATGCCTATCGCAACCCGCTGGCGTCATGGGATATTGAGAGATCGGCCCAGCGCCTGTATGATGTCATCCGCCGCCGCTGCACTGAGAAAACAGGCTATATGACGCTGGCACGCGCTAGACAACTACTTGATCAATTTGGATCGGGTGCGGTGAAACGGGCGACTCATCTGCTGGAGATGCGGCACAGCGTTCAAAATCCGGCGGGCTTCCTGATCAGCGTGCTGCGGAGTCAGGCAAAGCTGGCAGGGGTGCTGGGATAGATGCACGCTCTTGATGACACAAACATGTCTTGTGGGCTTGATAGCGGGGCATGGGCGTACAGGGATAAAATAGATCTGTTTGCGCCTCCTTATAGGAATAGGACTCAATGTATGACCACACTCCCTCAAAACCCCTCCAAGCTGAGGGCCTGGTATGCCGCCACTCGTCCGCGTGTCTTCGTGGCAAGCTTTGCACCGATGGCGCTGGCCGCCGTGATTGCGCTGCAAGATCGGGTGTTTTCTCTGGGGGCGTTCGTCCTCTCGCTCATCGGCGTGATGCTGCTGCAAACCGTCGCCAATCTCGTGAATGAATATGCGGATTTTTATCGCGGGGCCGATGAATTGAAGCAGGCCGGGCAGGGCATGGGGATCAAGCAGTACGGCCTCAAACCCCGCGAGGTGCTGATTGCCGCCATTGCCTGCGGCGTCGCAGCCTGCTTGATTGGCCTCTACTTCCTGACGCAAAGCGGCCCCTGGTTGCTGGCGATTGGTCTGGGTGGGGTGTTGGTCGCCGTCACCTATACCGCAGGGCCGTTCCCGCTGGCCTATCATGGATTGGGCGAAGTGGCGGCGGGCCTTTTCATGGGGCCGATGATAGTATTGGGGGCCTACTACGTGATGAATCCCCATATCAGCGCCGAGAAGGGATTGCAGCTCTCACTGATGGCCTTCCCGATCATGTTCACCTGTGCCAACATTTTGCACGCCAATAACATTCGGGATCGGGATGCGGACATGTCCGTCAACAAGCGCACGCTGGCGGTTCGCTTCGGCGTCAGGGTGGCGCGGCAGGAATACACAGTGTTGATGGGTGCGGCCTATGTCTCGCAGATTATCCTCGTGCTCATCGGCTGGTATCCGATTACAACATTTATTTCATGGTTGACTCTGCCTCTGGCGGCGCGTCTCATCCGCACCATCAATACAGAGACGGATGTGGCAAAGCTGCATATCGCGCAGGGTCAGACCGCACAGCATCACGGCGCATTTGGCTTTCTCATGGCGATTGGCTGGCTTGTGGCTCTCCTGATTGGGATGCGCTAGGGAGATAGCATAGTGTTATTAAAAGCGTTATAAAGAGATTGTCCGATGGGCAGCAAAGCGATCATGTGGCGCAATCGATCTTCATATGTCATGATAAAAGCTTCAAAAATAATCCATTGAACACAATAGTTCCTGTAACAGATGAAAGATAAATTCCTATGAGTGTCGCACCAGGGCAAGAAATACGCGGCTATCGGGTGATGGAGGTGGTCGGCACAGGCGCATTTGGAGCGGTGTATCGCGCTCAACAAAGTGTGATTGGGCGTGAAGTCGCTATCAAGATCATTCTGCCTGAGTATGCCAATCGTCCCGACTTCATCCGCAGCTTTGAAGCCGAGGCCCAACTTGTTGCCCGCCTGGAGCATATTCATATTGTGCCGCTGTTTGATTACTGGCGTGATCCTGAAGGCGCGTATCTCGTCATGCGCTTGCTGCCGCGCAGCCTGCGCGAAGAGATTGCTGAGGCCCCCGATGGGCTGCCGCTGGAACGAATCGCCACCGTCCTCGATCAAATTGCCTCGGCGCTGATGGTGGCTCATCGCAACGGCGTGGTACACCGTGATTTGAAGCCTGCCAATATTCTGCTGGATCGGGATCACAACACCTATCTGGCCGATTTTGGCATCGCTAAAGTGCTGACGACAGAGGGTGAGGGCGAGGAGGAATCGATCTCCGGCACGCCCGCCTATATCTCGCCAGAACAGGTGATGGGGACGCCTGTCAGCGCTCAGACTGATATCTATGCGCTCGGCATTATCCTGTTTGAGATGGTGGCGGGTCGTAAGCCGTTTATCACGGACAATCTGTCTGAGCTGATGGTGCTCCAGCTCAATACCGCTCTTCCGTCTGTGCTGGAGATACGGCCTGATACCCCGGAAGAAGTCGATGACATCATTCAACGGGCCACCAGCAAAGACCCGCAGGATCGCTACGCGGATGCCGTACAGATTGCCCAGGAATTTCGCCGCGCCATCAGCACAGGCGAGGAGATCGCCGCCCAGACAATCATGTTTGACAGTATGCAGATTGCCAACATCGTCAATCCTTACAAAGGGCTGCGGGCGTTTGAGCAGGCTGACTCGGATGATTTTTATGGCCGTGAAGAGTTGATCACGCGGCTCTTAGGGCGGCTCAATGAAGTCTTCCACCCGATGGCGCGTTTTCTTGCCGTCGTTGGCGCAAGCGGCAGCGGCAAATCGAGCGTGATTAAGGCGGGTGTGCTGCCCGCATTACGCAAGGGCAAGCTGCCCGGATCGCTGCACTGGTACATCGCTGAGATCGTGCCGAATATCCATCCTCTGCGTGAGCTTGAGGCCGCTCTCCTGAGCATCGCCACCACACCGATTGATGATCTTCGCAGCATTCTGTTTAAGGGTGAGCGCGGCCTGGTGGATGCCGTCAACAGCATCCTGCCAGCAGGCGCAGAGCTGGTGTTGGTGATTGATCAGTTTGAAGAAGCGTTTACGATGGTCGATGATGAGCAAGAGCGCACGCTGTTTCTGGCGATGGTGCGTCAGGCCGCTGTTCATCCCCAGAGCCGCCTGCGCGTGATCGTCACCATGCGAGCCGACTTCCTCGATCATCCGCTGCAATACCCCGGCTTTGGGGCCTTGATGCGCGAACGCATTGAATTTGTGCTGCCGATGAATGCCGATGAGATTGAACGTGCTCTGCGCGGCCCTGTTGAGCGCGTGGGCCTGATCGTAGAGCCTGAACTTGTCACGGCTGTCGTGACCGATGTTGAAGGCCAACCCGGTGCGCTGCCCCTGCTGCAATATGCGCTGACCGAAGTATTTGAACGGCGTCAGGGATTGGTGCTTACCCACAAAGGTTACCTCGAAAGCGGCGGCGCAACGGGAGCGCTGGCCCGCCGCGCTGAACAGTTGTATTTGACGCTGGATGATAAAACGCAGAGTTCGGTGCGGCAGTTATTCTTGCGCCTCATCACGTTGGGCGAAGGCCAGCAGGACACGCGCCGCCGCATGGGATGGGGCGAACTCTCGCTCATCATTGAAAATGCGCCTGAAATTGTCGAGGTGCGTGATGTTTACGTGAAGTATCGTCTTCTCACGACGGATCGTGATCCGCAAACCCGCGAACCCACTCTCGAAATCGCGCATGAGGCGTTGATCCGCCGCTGGC
>DAOTUR010000688.1:0-8265 GCA_034436915.1 Anaerolineae bacterium | reverse complement strand
ATCGGTGACAACGACTCATTTGAGGCGGGTCGGGGAGGGCAAAAATGGGAGAAAATGGCCGCCGTCTCAGGGTGTTCACTCTTTCTGAGAAAGATGAGAAGCTTAACCTGACGGGTATGCTACAAAGGGTTTTACTCAGAGAGACAGGGATTGAAACCCCTAATCCCAGTGTGAGGCGAAACCGACGGCGTGTGTTACGCTACCGTCGCATCCAGCTCGTCGATGGTCTTCTCGATCAGATCGACCATACGGCTCAATGTCTCTGCATCGAACGAGAGCTTTGCGCCTGCCGCCTCAAACAACTGCGGCAGCGTGCCTGTATTGCCCAGGCTCAGACCACGACGATAGGCCGCCAATGCCTCGGCCTGATCGGTGAGTGAATTGGCCCACACCTGCGCCGCGCCCAACTGTGCGATGCCATATTCGATGTAGTACAGCGGCACAGTGAAGATGTGCAGTTTGCGCTGCCAGCCCGTTGCCACCCAATCTTCCTGGCCTATGTAATCGACACCCTTCTTAAAGCGATGCCACAGTTCCGTCCATTTGGCATCACAGTTCGCGGGATCAAGCGCCGCCTCACCGCTGGTATAGGCCCACTGCTGGAAGGCATCGACGACAGCCATATACGGCCAGAAGACCAGCATCCCTTCCAGGTGTTCCATGCGAGCGCGGGCAGCCTCGGACTCACTGTAGAAGCCGCCATCGGCCTTTTTCAGATAGGGGGCCGCGATCAGCTCCATGCTCATGGAGGCGACTTCGCAGAATTCAATCGGCGCATGATTCTGACCCACATAGGGCCAATCCGCCGCCTCGAAGACGTGGAAGGCATGGCCCGCCTCGTGCAGCATGGTCTGAACGTCGTCATGCAACCCGACGGAGTTCATGAAGATGAAGGGACGCTTGACCATCGAATAGCCTGTGCAGTAGCCACCCGGCGCTTTGCCCTTGTAATTGTCCAGGTTGAGCAGGTCTTCATCGCGCATGGTCTGGAAATAGCCGCCCAGGTCAGGATCGACCTGCTGGAAGATACGCGCCGACACGTCCGCCAGCTCATCGCCCTTCGTGAAGGGTTTCAAATGCGGCACGCTGGAGTCTTTGGCTTCGGTGTCCCACTGCTTGAGCGTATCCAGATCAAGTTTGTGCTTCAATTTCTCGTTCAGGCGCTCGACAGCGGGGACGACCACCTGCCCAATCGCCTGATGAAACTGCTGGACATCCGCCGGGGTGTAATCCAGGCGTCCGTAGTTCTTCCAGGTGTAATCGAGGAAATTGTTGAAACCGGCGTTCTTCGCCATCTGCTGGCGAATGCGGAACATCTTGACCCACAGCTCATTCAGCGCCTGACGATCCTGCAAGCGGCGATCCTTGACCAGCGTAAACGCCTGTTCACGCTCCTCACGCGAGCCGTTCAGGAAGACGGGACGCATCTGGGCGAGGGTTTTTTCTTCGCCATGCCATGTCACCGTCTGGGCGCCGATGATTTTGTCGTACTGCGTGGTCAGTTCTTGAAGCTCGGTGATCAGAGGCAGATTTTCCTCGCGGAACAGTTCGACCTCGGTGCGAACATAGCGCAGCGGCACGTCATAATTCTGCGGGACAAGGCCGCTGTCGATCAATATGCGATTCAGCTTATCGGTCAGTTTTGCCAGATTCGGATAGATGGTCTTGTAGAAATTGAGATAATATTCCTCAGCCTCTTTATCGGTGGTATCGAGAGTGGTTGCCACCGCTGCGCGGCTCTGCACCTCGGAGAGGACATCGCTCAGAGCCGTCCAATCGCGCATAAAGGCATCCAGATTTTCGCCGCTCAGATCCCGCGCCAGCAGATCCTCGCCAAAGGGGGCATACTGCGCCCAGACCCAATCATGAGCTTCCGCCGCTGTCTTGGGGAGTGTGTCAAACAATGACATTTTGTTGTCCTTTTCTTTGAAAACTTTCAAACATCATAGCGATTTCAACAAGGGGATGCAACCGGGATTCGCAACGGCCTTCGTAATGGTGGCTCTTGCACAAGAGTGAGCAAAGCCACCGAAGGTAATAGCCTCAACTGCGAATTAAGTCCCTTTGCCAATCTACTCTCAACTTCTGTGATTTATTGAATTTATCTTGCTGTCAAGCGAGATGATCATTTTGATGTAATATCACTATATGGTTGGCAATCTTTAGAATCGATGATCGTAAAATGTTGAATCTGTCCGATGAAAAGAACAAGAATGTTGAATCTCATACCATCGCTGTGCCTAAAAATGTCACATTGACACAAGAAGGCAGCGATTTGCTTATAAAGAGAAAGTGGAGTGTCTACAGCGGTGTCAAGAACCTCGGATGGAGCGCATTTACTTTAGTCTTGACTCTCTACTTGTTTGCATCATCTCTCCAACAGACACTCGCAAACAATTTCTTTTCAATAGAGACGCTCGCACTGGTCTTTATTTTCGGCCTTTTCTTTGTACTGGGAATCTATTGGCTTGTGCTTGGCATTTATCAAATTGTCAACTCAACGATCATTCGGCTGAATACATCCGCCATCAGTACCCAACATCAACCACTCTCGTGGCACACACGGACGTTTTCAGTCCCTGAGATTGAGCAGGTCTTTATCATGTCACATGTTGTGGGGGATATCCTAGGCAGTTCCAAGTCCTTCGGAAGGGAAAGGGGAAAGAGGGTGCGTTATGATTATTCAGTGAATTTGCTGATGTTAGGCGGTCAGAAAGCAATGCTTATCCAGCAACTGCCTAATATTCAAGCGCAATTCATTCAACAAGAGCTTGAACGACACCTGAGCGTTGAGAATAGGGTCGTGAAAAGCGAGACATAGGATGACCACATACGCGATGAGGCCGTCTCAGACGTAACCTGGAAATTCTCCTTGTGTAGAATCAATGTCGCCAAACACCTCATTCACTCACAGATTTCGTGTCCCCATAAAACACATCACCATGCTGTAAAAGGGATAAGCAAACAATGATCTCTGTCAATGAATTCTCACCCGTCTCAAGGTTCAAATTCCCGCGCCGCATTGATACAATGTGCCTTTCGCGCAGCATTTGAGGATCAACTATGGGCAATCGCAAACGGGTGGCGGTGGCAGCGGGTCTCGTCGTGAGCCTGTTCTTTTTGTGGTTGGCGCTGGGCAAACTCAAGCCAGAGGTCTTCTTTGCCAGCCTGCAAACGGTGCAGATGGGCTGGATTGTCGTTGGGGCGGCAGTGTATTTTGGCGCTGTCCTAGTGATATCGCTGCGCTGGCAGTTCCTGCTTCGCCCCATCCAGGCTGTACCGCTGATTCCTCTCGCAAAAATTGTCTGCGTCGGCTATATGGGCAACAATGTCTATCCGCTGCGGGCAGGTGAGGCGCTGCGAATCTACCTGCTCAAGCGCAATCACGGCGTCCCCGTACCGCGCTCGACCACTGTCGTGATTGTGGAGCGTGTGTTTGATGGGCTGGTGATGCTGGCCTTCATCTTTGCGGCCCTGCTCATGGTGGATACGCAGTCCAGCGTCATCAATCAGGTGGCGACATTTGCCGCCCCGCTCTTCTTCATCGCCATGCTGGTGTTTTTCTTCCTAGCCGCCCAACCTGATCTGCTGCGGCGCTTCGTCAAGCTGCTGACGCGCCTGCTGCCGGGTCGCCTGCATGATATGGCCGAGCATCTCAGCGAGGAGGTCATTCATGGCCTAGAGGCACTTCGCAGTCCGGTCAATCTGCTTGGAGCGGTGATCACGTCGTTCGTCTCGTGGGGCATCGAAGCGAGTGTCTACTGGATCGTCATACACGCTTTTGGCTTCGATTTGCCGTATGCGGCGGCTCTGCTGACGGTGGGCACGGTCAATCTGGCGGGCCTGCTGCCAGCGGCTCCCGGCAATGTGGGCGTGTATGAATTTTTCGTCACGGCGGTCATGACGACGATGGGCATTGCGGCGGAATCGGCAGCGGCCTATGCGATTGTGGTGCATCTGGTGATCTGGTTGCCTGTCACGCTGGTCGGCTTCGCATTCCTTACACGCATGGGCATGGGCTGGTCAGCCGTGACCCAGGCGCAGGAGCTGGAAGCCCGTGCCGCTGTGAATGGGTGAAGCCCGTGTGTCGTACCTCCCTACAGCCATCAATAGAGATATTTATGGGGTCTGTAGGGACATGGCACGCCATGTCCAGGGATGCCATGTCCGAACCATTGGACATGACATGTCATGTCCCTGCAAACCGTCTTGCGTATCTTTATACCATCGTGGCGGGGTCTTAATGCCTGGACATTTAGCAGACCATCCATGAAATATTCCTTCTGGTTCCCCATCCTTATTCTGGCCTATTTCATTGTCGGCGTCTTGAGTTATGCCGCGGCCACGCCGCTGTTTGAAGCGCCGGATGAAGCGTCACATCTTCTCTACGTGCACAATCTCCACAACATGGGCCAACTGCCCATCCTGGAAGATCGCGCCACCGTCTTCGCCAGCCGCGCCGTGCAACGTCACCATCCGCCGCTGTACTATCTGCTCGCTTCGCTGCTGCTGACGGGGACGACCCGCGATGATCTGTCCGCCTATCTGCATGACAACCCCTTCGCCCATTACGGCACAGTCACAACGTACAACGCCAATGTGCTGCTGCATCCACTCCAACCCACCAACGGCGACACGATTCAGGCGGCAGGGCGTCTGCGCCTGCTGAGTCTGATGTTTGCCTGCGGCACGCTGTGGTGCATCTATCGTGTGGGAGTCATAGCCTTTGGGCGCGGCATCGGATGTGCCGCCATGCTGTTCGCGGCATCGATTCCTTCGTTTGTGGCGATCAGCGGCAGCATCAACAATGACAATGCCGTGACGTTCTTCTACAGCGCGGGCATCGCCTGGGTAGTGTGGGTGTGGCAAAAGCGCACGCTTCGCCCGCAGGACGCGCTGATATTGGGGGCGATTTTGAGCGGAGCCGCCCTGAGCAAAATCACGGGCCTCACCCTGATCGGCTTTGTGGGGCTGGTGATGCTGTGCGGCGGCCTCAGCGGACGCTTATCGTGGCGGGCGCTGGTGCAGGCAGGCATGATCGCGGGGCTGTGCGGGCTGGTACTGGCGGGCTGGTGGTATGCGCGGAATGTGCTGTTATATGGTGATGCGCTGGCGCTGGCTGCGACCAATGCGATCTGGGGCCGTTCGCCACCCACCGATCCGATGCAGGTTCGCTCTGAGGCATGGGGCGTGTGGGAGTCCTTCTGGCTGATTTTAGGACATTTCAACGTGCGCGGCCCTGATTGGCTGTATCCATATGTGACAGGGATCAGCCTGATGAGCGCGGCGGGCGTTTTGATCGGGATTATAAGGGCATGGCGTGAGGGGGGGACGCAACAATCATCCGTCCTTTCCACCCAAAAATCGCATGGGAGGACACGACATGTCGTGTCCCTACAATTGATTCTTCTGTGTGCGGTTGGAATCGTGGTGGCGGCGCTCGTCATCGCCACACGCAGCGTCAATGTATCGCAGGGACGGATTTTATTTCCAGCGCTGGCAGCTTTTTGCCCCTTGTGCGTCTATGGATTGAGTCTGTGGGGGCGATGGGCGGCGAATATTTTGCGGCCTGCCCGCACAGGTTTGCTCTGGCACAGCATCGACAAAGCCTTTTTGCTGCTGCTCCTACCGTTGATGGCCGCGCACCTTATGACGCCGTTTGTGATTCTGCCGACTGTGTATGCGCCGCCCCGCCCTGTGGCCGCCCTGCCTGTCGATGCGATCCCGATTGAGGCCGACGCGCAGGGTCTGCGTATGGTCGGCTATCACATCGATCCTGACACGATGATGCCTGATGACTCGCTGCGGATTCGCGTGTATATACAGGGGACACATGCGGCTGATCCCGTGTTGTATCTCAAGATTATCGATCCCGTAACGCTTGTGCCTGTGGGTGGTGCAGATGTCTATCCCGGCATGACGATGGTCAGTCAGTTTGATCCCCATCAACTGTACGAGATTGCGCTCACGCTGCCGATTGATCGCACACGGCTCACAGGCCGCACGCCGCGCCGCATGGATGTCGTCATGGGCTGGCATGTGCTTGGCGATGATCCAACGAACAGCGCAGGCGCATCGATCCCCTGGACATTGGCCGATGGCACACAGTCGGACAGCCTGCGCGTGGTGGGTGTCACACTCATCGATCCCGATTATGCGCCCACTCCTCCCATCCACACCGTCAATGTCATCTATGGGACTGCGCTGGAACTCGTCGGCTATACGGTCTCGCCGCAAACAGCCCAGGCGGGTGACTCTGTGGCAGTGACATTGGTCTGGCGCGGCCTGGGGACACTGCCTGACGATTGGACATTGGCACTTGGGCTGCTGGATGCCTCAAACACGGTCATCGCGCAGGCCGATGGGCCAATTCTGGGCTATCCTACGAGCGCGTGGCGCAGTGGAGCCATGATCGAAGACACGCGCACGCTGACGCTCCCGGCAGGCACAGCCGCCGGCGATTTGCATCTGTTCATCGGCTGGTATCGCCCAACAGACGCGAATCAGCGTCTGGCCGCACAGGGGACAGGCATTGAGAATGATTTGTATCTCTCGCCGCCTGTTGTAACCGTCAGATGATCGATATGATACCCCTCACCCCCGGCCCCTCTCCCACTACGTGGCTAGAGGGGAGCAGGACGGAGTGTAGAGATGTGGCGTGCTGCACCCTCTTTTTCTCATGGATAGAGGGGTTCAAAAACGTTTTACGGTATAAAAAACATCGACTGAATGGACACACAAACATATGACGACACAAAATATCGCCATCATTGGCGCGGGCGCAACCGGTCTGGCCGCCGCCTGGGATTTGGCGCGGGCAGGCCATCATGTCACCATCTACGAGGCGGCAGCGGCAGTAGGCGGCCTCGCAGCAGGCTTTAAAGAGCCGGAGTGGGACTGGACGCTGGAAAAGTTTTATCATCACTGGTTTGAGAGCGATAAGGATATCCTGGGCCTGCTGGACGAGATGGGCCTGCGCGATCAGGTCATCTTCCCGCGCCCCAAAACCAGCTTCTGGATCAATGGCAAAATCTATCGCTCGGAGATTTCCCCGTCGGCGCTGTTTTTGCCGATCTCGTTCCTCTCGACCATTCGCATGGGTTTGGCAGGGGTCTACCTCAAATTGTCTCGCCTGTGGCGTCCCCTTGAACAGATCACAGCCGATGCGTGGATGCGGCGCTATATGGGCGATGAGGCGTATGGCAAATTCTTTCGCCCGCTGCTCATCGGCAAATTTGGCCTAGAATACGACAAGATCAATATGGCGTGGCTATGGGCGCGGATTGTCTCGCGCACGCTGCGGCTCGGCACATTCACGGGCGGCTTTCAGCGGGCGCTGGATACGATGGCGGAAAAGCTGACAGCCCTCGGTGTCACCATCCACCTGAATACACCCGTTCAAGCCTTACAGATCGACAATGGCAAACCGTCGCTTACGGTGAATGGCACATCTCATGTCTATGATGCTGTCCTGAGCACCACTTCGCCGCAGCTCATGCTCAAGCTGGCGACAGGATTGGCGGACACGGCCTATGGCAAGCAGGTGGCCGCGCTCAAGAGCATCGGCGGCCTGTGCGTGGTGCTGGCGACGAAACAGCAGCTCCTCACCGATGGCACATACTGGCTGAATCTGCCCGCCACCACTGCCGACAAGACCAAAAATGAATTCCCGTTTCTGGCGCTGGTCGAGCATACGAATTATATGGACAAGGCGCACTATGGCGGCGACCATATTTTGTACTGCGGCGATTATGCCCCGCCCGATCACGAATATTTCCGCCTGTCCGATGATGACCTAGTGGCCCGCTTTTTGCCCGCCCTGAAAAAGGTCAATCCCGTCTTCAATGAGTCGTGGATTCGCAAGGCGTGGGTGTGGCGTGCGCCCTATGCCCAACCCATGCCCTTCCTCAATCACAGCCAGAATATCCCGTCGATCAAAACGCCGCTGCCGCATGTGTACTGGGCCAGCATGTCGCAGGTCTATCCCTGGGATCGCGGCACAAATTATTCGGTGGAGATGGGGCGGCGCGTGGCCCGCGAGATGATGGGGTCACAATAATCCACGTTTTGGATTGGTTTCTGTGGCCTATTTGTAGGGCGCAGCGTGGTGGTAGGTGTATACGATAACGTGGTCGCAATTTTTGCATGTAATCATTCACCTATCCATGATAATCGTGGGTTTGTAGGGGCAGGATGCATCCTGCCCAAGCCAGATCTCCTACAAATCAATCAGGGCGCGATACATCGCGCCCCTACAACCGCCTT
>DAOTUR010000687.1:0-6151 GCA_034436915.1 Anaerolineae bacterium | reverse complement strand
TCTCATTGCCAAGCCAGCGCCGCAACCGCTTTAAGCGTCCGCCCGTGTTGGTCATGAGGCCCGTGTTTGGCAGGTGAACCGTCCAGTCCTCGGCAATTTCCTCGTCTGCAATGTCGACTTTGCCGCTTTTTAAGTCAATCGAGAGTGATCCACAGTTCATAAAGTGATAATCAATGAAGTAACGACGGATCACATCCCCTTTATAACCCAGAGCGATGAAGAATTCGCGGTGATTGAAAAAGGCATAATCGCGCATAATATGCCAGAGAATTGGATGACCGCCAATTTCGACCATTGGCTTTGGGCGAATCTCAGTTTCTTCAGCCAACCGTGTTCCTAACCCTCCGGCCAGAATGACAACTTTCATAGATATTCCTCGATTGGCAGTAGCCACACAAAGACACACTCTATACAGACACTGTACGTCAGTGTCTAACGTGTTCGACCCTATTTTGTGCTTGATTATGCTTTCATACGGTTGTGATAGTGCCGGAAAGCGTTCGTGACCATTATAGGGTGTTTTGGAGGATTGGAAAGTTGAGGTTCACATGTCAAACGTGTCGCCGTCAGTTCTCTTGCAGCGTGGTGGGCTTGTCGATGGGGCAGCGTGGGGTATGATGGGGGTTGATCCCCTCTCTGCCTGAGGAAGGCTGTCGATGCACATCTGGCAAATTGATCCGGTGAATCTCACCCCCTATTATGATCGGGCATTGTGCCAAGCCCTTGCCGAACAGAACCACACGGTGCGTTTCATCACCTCCAAATACTTATATAATGAGCTTCACTATCCGGCCACCTTCAGGACGGAGTTTCACTATTTTCGGTGGTTGGGAAATCCCCGCTGGTTGACATTTCCGCGTCTGCGCAAGATATTTCGGGCGCTGGCCTACCCCTTGGCCCACTGGCATCTGCTGCAAAAGATCAAAAAAGCACGTCCCGATGTTGTCCATATCCAGTGGAGTCGCTTTCCCCTGTTTGATCGCTGGCTGGTGTATCAGATTCAGCAGCTTGGCATCCCTGTTGTCCATACCGTCCACGATGTGACGCCGATCTTTGCGCTGGGTGCGGGCACAGGACAGGTCGCTGATGTCTATTCCTCTGTAGATGCTTTGATTGTGCATACGAAGGAGAGTCAGCAAAAATTATTAGTGGCCTATCCCTCTATTGTACATGAGCGGGTATCGATCATTCCTCTCATCCCTGATAAATCGCCCGACAGCCAGGATATTCCTGCCAATGCCTCGATGGAGCAGGCCCGTGAGCGACTGGGCATCCCGCCTGATATGACAGTCATTCTCTTTTTTGGGACGATCAAACATTATAAGGGGCTGGATCTTCTGGCCGCCGCTGTGCCGAAGGTGGAAGCAAACCTGACGAATTTTCAAATCTGGGTGGTTGGTCATGCTGAAGCAGCGAAAGATATTGAGCAGCTAAAAGCGCTGGCGCAGTATTCTTCTGTGGTGGTGCGCCCGTATTACATTCCGACGAGCGATATGTGGCTTTATTATTTTGCAGCGGATGTGGTTGTCTTTCCCTATCACCTCATTTTCCAGAGTGCGGCCCTGATGACAGCCCTGATTCATGGGCGGGCGGTCATCGTCACGAATATGGGCGGGCTGCCAGAGATGATTGATGGGAATGGATGGATTGTTCCCGCAGAAAATCCAGCCGCCTTCGCTGATGCTATGATTAACGCCTGTCAGGATCGGGAGGCGCTTAAAAGGATGGGCCAGCGATCAAAAGACGTGGTGACTGAGCGCTTTTCAGCCTCGCGCATCGCTCAACAGCATATCGATGTTTACAACGCGCTCCTTCACCCGTGAGACATGTGGCGCTGGGCATCGGGACAGGGGGTGAGGGGTTGCAAACGGAGCTTACTCTCGTCAGCTCATACGGGCTGAGGCATTATCGGAGGTGAGAGGGGGAACACCCTGCCAGGCAGACGATTTGTCTGGAGATTGTCCGCGAGCGTGAAAAGTATATTATACAGGACTTTCGTTTGGATAAATCAGAACAGGTCATGATAGATCAAAATCTAAGGATTTGAGCTATTGACAACCGTTTTGAGCGGTCCAAGCGGAATTCCTATTGTAATCGCTATAATATGGCCCAAAGGTAGAGAAGCTGTCACCAGCCGCCACTCCTTTAAGGAAATGTTAAGCGATTGAGATGGCAGAAACGACTCGCCTCAAAGACGTGCTAAGGGTCGGTAAAAGAATAACTTACTGATTTAAGGTCAATTGAGCGGTCGAGGGCGAATAGTATAGTTCCACTGAGGACAGACGGCGTGCGCTTCGAAATGTAAGCGGTTCATCTCGGCGTCCGAGACTTTGACACCGGTAGGATAGGTCAAGTGATAGCAGGCGGACGAAACGCGGCGGTAGGATACTACACAGAACGTCCCAGCCTGTTGAAAATGTCCGCAAGGGTTGATTTGAAGCCGTTATAATGTATTCGGATAGCCTAAAGGCATCCAATTTCGAGCGGAAATCGACTCGGATGATGCCTTTCACAAAATGATTTCGACTTTTTCAACAGACTGGTACCTCTTGTATCGTTTTTTCAAGAGACGGCGACCGTTTAATTGACAAAGCTATATGGCAAGAAGGACGACGGCTCTTTCCAAAACATCCCGTGTCAAACGGTCAGTGCGTCCTAAATAAATCTTGTGGAGTCTACCCTTACTCCGATGGAAGGCATACCAAAAAGAGCCATGTCGGCGTGTCTCGTACCGAGTGGTGAAAGAGCCTATCGATGTTTTGTAATAAAAAGTGTGCTCCAAGGCCAACCACACAAACCATGCAGGCGTGTTGACAGCTGTTCTCGTTGAAAGATCATCCGTATAGAGGTATCCACTGACAACCATTGGAGTTGATCGATAGGCAGATTTTGGCACTTATTTTCACTCTATAAGTTACCCAACGTTTGTTCACAAATATACTACATCACTTCAATGAACTCTCGCTCAATATTTGTGAGAAGGGAGTAAATCGACTTTTTCAACAGGCTGGGATATTCTGTGAAGCATCTTACCGTGCGCTTTCTGCCGTTTGCTATCAACTGACCAATCTGAATTCAGGAGGCTGAATGGATTTCTTTGTCGTTATTGCCGCACCCTTCGTCATGGCACTGTGCATTATGTTTATACGGGCACATCTGCGGTCTGAACAGCAGGGCTGGCTTTTATCAGCCCTGTTTGCCGTTTCATTCGTCGGGCTGCTGACGCGGTTGCCCGATCTGCAACAGAATGGCGCGTTTGTCGTCAGCTTCGACTGGATGCCCCAAATTGGTCTGGCGCTGTCCCTCTATGTGGATGGTCTGGCGCTTTTGTTTGGGTTGGTGGTCACAGGCATTGCCAGTGTGGTGTTCTTTTATGCAGGCTATTATCTGGATGAGAAGCAGACAGCGGGGCGCTTTTTTGCGCTGCTGCTGGCCTTTACAGGCAGCATGATGCTTTTGATCCTGTCAGGCAATCTGCTCACGCTGTTCATTGCCTGGGAATTGACCAGTATCATTTCCTTTTTGCTCATCAGCTTCAAGGGAACCGATGCCAAAGCCCGTCGCGGGGCGTCTCAAGCGCTGGTCATCACGGGCGGTGGCGGGTTGGCTCTGCTGATTGGTTTGCTGATGGTGGGACATACGACGGGTTCAATGGAGTTTTCAACTCTGTTGACGAGTGGTGACCTGCTGCGTGAGAGTCCGCTGTACACAGCCTTTACTTTTCTGATCGTTTTGGGTTGTTTCGCCAAAAGTGCTCAATTTCCGCTGCATTTCTGGCTGCCGGACGCTATGTCTGCCCCCACACCTGCGAGTGCTTTTCTGCACTCGGCCACAATGGTGAAAGCGGGCATTTATCTGCTGGCGCGTTTCTATCCGATCCTTGGCGACACAGAGTTGTGGACACTTCTGCTGTCAGGGGCAGGATTGACGACGATGCTGCTTGGGGCGGTTCTGGCCCTACGCCAGCGTGATCTCAAAGGGATGCTCGCCTATTCAACGATCAGTCAGTTAGGCGGACTGGTGGCTTTGATCGGTCTCCCTCATGCTGAGGGACTCAAAGCAGCTATGATCGGCGTCCTGGCCCATGCACTCTATAAGTGCACGCTGTTCCTCGTCGTGGGGGCTGTCGATCACGCCACAGGCACGCGCATCATTCATGAATTGGGTGGCTTGCACCGTTCGATGCGCGGCTTTGCCATCGTGACCGCGATGGCCGGACTTTCAATGGCGGGTGTCCCCCCGCTGCTGGGTTTCCTGGGCAAAGAGACCCTGCTCGAAGCCTTTATCACTCAGCCTATCGTGATTGTCACCGCTGTCATCAGCGCCATATTGACAGTGACATTGGCGCTGCGGCTGTTTGTCGATGTTTTTCTGGGTGAAAGAGGCAGTCCACCGCCAGAGATAGAACACCCCGATTATGATCCACAGCATCCCCTGGGGGATGATGCCGAGGATTACAACTATGACCACATGCCGCCACGCCTGATGGTGGCAGGGCCAGCCGTCCTCGCCACTCTCTCTCTGATCCTGGGTCTCGGTATCAAGCCGCTGGTTGAGCCGTTGGTGGAACTCGCGGTCCAAAAAGATGTCAGCCTCTACCTGTTTCCACCCGCAGGCATCAATCTGGCGTTCCTATTGAGCATGACAGCGCTGACTCTTGGGGCGCTGCTGTTTGCTGTGCGGCGTTACTGGTTGGCCTGGTCGTTCCCACAGGTAGTGACAGGACCACAGATTTATGCGCAGGCCATAGCCCGAGTGGAGCAGCTCGCCGATTACCTGTTGAAGTCACAGGGCGGCAAAATTCGCTATTACCTGGTGGCGATTCTGGCAAGCGTTATTTTTCTGCTGCTGGGCGTCATCACAAATGTCGATCAGATGGGGATACGCAACCTCTCCATTAATATTGCGAATGTCGCCGATGGATTGAAAGCCATCTTACTGATGTTGGCCCTGGGGACAACGCTGGCAAGTATTCTGTTTGAGCGGCATCTGATCGCAGCATTGTCCTTGGGCATTGCGGGCTATGCGATTGGCGGCATCTTCCTGTTAGAACCTGCGCCCGATGTGGCGCTTGTTCAGTTTCTCGTTGAGACCCTGGCAACAGTGCTGATTATTGTTATCCTGGCCCGTACCAGCGAAGAAGAACGACGTAAAGCCATGTCGCGCTTGTGGGGCCAAACGAACAGCGGCCTTGTGCGTGATCTTGCCATATCGACAGCATTTGGGGCAGCGGTGATGATCTTTGCGCTGGCCGCTGTCAGCAACCGCCCTACGCCGAACCCGGTTGTTGCCTGGCATATCGAGAATGCGCTTCCACTGCTCGGCGTGAACGATGTGGCAGCGGGCATTATCACGGATTTTCGCGGCACCGATACCTTGATCGAAATTACGGTGTTCGGGATGGCGGCCCTCGGCATTTTAACGCTGCTGGCGCGGCCCAATCCGGGGAAAACCATGCGCCTGTTCCCCTGGCAGGCTGAGGTTCCTGATCCGAATCCTGTCAAAGAGGCTCTTCAACAGGACGCTGAAGAGCCTGAGACGCTCACCTATCGACCTCGCTTTAATGATTCGATCCTCGAAGTCATGGCCGTTCCTCTCCTGCCGATCTCGATGATGATTGCCCTGGCGCATCTCCTGTATGCAGGCGCAGGGCCGGGCGATGGCTTCACCGCAGGTGTAATCTGCGGCCTGGGGATTACGCTGTGGTATGTGGTCTTCGGCTACGAGGAGACCAAACGTCGCGTGCGCTGGCTTCATCCGCCGCTGTTCATCGGTGCGGGGATGTTAATAGCCTTTGTCAATGCGATTGTGCCGCTGTTTTTTGGGCGTGAATTTCTGGCCTTCACACCCTTCACAGGTGTTTCGGTGGCGAATATCAAGCTGGCTTCGTCGCTGATTTTTGAAGTTGGTATTTGTCTGGCCGTGTTTGGCGGTATCAGTGCGATTCTGGAAGCCATTAATCATCCTAGAGAGGTTGACCCGCTATGAATGTTCTCTTTGCAATTGCCACAGGACTCATGTTTGGCATGGGTATTTTTCAAATCCTGCGTCGCGACTTAATTAAAGCGGCGATGGGTTTCTACATTCTCTTTACGGCCATCAACCTGTTGTTTCTCGCCGTCGGCGCTTACGACGGGGTGATTCCCGCTTA
>DAOTUR010000686.1:0-1741 GCA_034436915.1 Anaerolineae bacterium | reverse complement strand
TCTTTACCACCTATGTCGATTTTCGATCCGAGGTCGAGAGTCGCATTCTCACATTGTGGGTTATCGGGACGTACTTCTACACGATGTTCCCCGCCTATCCGTATCTGGCACTGAATGGGCCAAAGAACAGCGGCAAAAGTACCGTGTTGCGTCTCTTGCAGCCACTGGCGTTCAATATGATCACGACCTCCGATCCAACTGGGCCTGCTATGTTTCGCCTGATCCATCAGACAGGCTGCACCGTCGGGATTGATGAGGCCGAGCGCTATCACAACCCCAAAGACCCGGCCATGATGCAGATCAAGCAGCTGCTCAACAGCGGCTACAAGCATGGCATGCCCGCCATTCGCTTGATCGGCGAGAACATGAAACCTCAGACATTCGATGTTTATTCGCCAAAGGTGATGGCCGCCATCATGGGGTTGGAAGATGTGCTGGCGAGTCGCTGTATCGCAATCCCCATGCGCCGTACAGATAAAAAGATGCCGAATTTTGCATCAAACTTTGATGGGACTGTGCTGCGGCATCAGTTGTACAGCCTAACATTGACGCATTTTCAGCCGATTTACACCAACTACTTTGAACGACCTGACCTGCATAAGCTGCAAAATAGGTCGGGTGAGCTGTGGTCGCCGCTGGTGGCACTGGCGACATTCTTTGAAGAGCAGGGCGGGATTCGTGATTTGCGGAGTGCTATCTCTGACGCTGCCTCATGGGATAATGAACTCAGCGAGGGCCAATCTCTCAATGAACGGGAAGAGGCGGTGTTGCAAGCCCTCGAACTCATGACACGCCATACGACACAGCTTGTGTGGATCAAATCAGTGGTCTTACGGGACAAGGTCATGGCGTTAATGGGTCATTCAGCGGACAAGATGGGCGATGGACAGTGGATTGGACATATCCTGAAGCGGCTGTATCTCATCGATGAATCACGGCGCAAGCGGCAGACCGATGGCATCCTGTATGGCGTCAATCCGAGAGAGGTGATCGATATGATGCGACGCTATGGTGTGACGGCCATTTTCTCTGAAGGCGAGAAAAACCGTTCATAACCGTTCATACCCTACATACCGAACGTGCTTGGCATGAACGGTATGTAGGGTTGTGTAGGGTTTTTGCAGCCTCATGATGGGATTCAAAGCGTGCCTGTTTTGATGAGGCTTTTAGCCCGGCCCAGGAAGTCATTCCGGCTGTGCGTGCCGCCGTCGAACAGACGCGCCTCTCCAAAGTCTGAGAATGAACGTCGTGAACGTGGCAGGGGGTCGAGCCATATCTGATCTCCGACGCATCACCAGATTTGCACTTATAACCCTGCCACAACCGATCATACCAACCATTTTCGTTCTGGAATTGGATCCCTTTTGCTTGATTCTCAATCAGTGGACTTAGCCGAATCTTATTCCAAATAACCCACCCGTTTCTTGGACATCAGTGAGTCTGGTAGAGATGAGGTATTCGTCATCGTTAAATTCTTTTGGTATGCCGTCTGAGTTCAATGTCACAATGTACTGGAAACCAAACTCTGAGGCATAACGAGCGCCAACTCGTAAAGCGCTCGCAGTTTGGCGCTCATCAACTCCGTCAAAAATATGACTGTCATGAACGAGAAAACCAGGCCCTATTCCTCGCTCCGAAAGGAGGCGCATGAGCATCATATCGAAGCAAAAAACCTTCATGTTACCAATACCGCTACTTCTATCACTTGGCAATTTAATTATAAATTCTGGACCGTTTTCTG
>DAOTUR010000685.1:0-6905 GCA_034436915.1 Anaerolineae bacterium | reverse complement strand
GTCATGAACCTCTCTATGGCCTGATCATTGCAGATCGTGGCACCAAAGGGCTCATCGGGCCAACGCGGGCGGATATTGTGCCAGAAGGCTCGCCACGAAATTTTATTAGCTTTATGCGCGATATAGGGCAACCATCCAATCAAAATCTATCAGGCGGAACATACGGTTATGGTAAAGCATCGCTGTATCTCGCAAGTGGCATAAGAACTATTCTTGTTCACACGCGCTGCAAAATTAATGGCAAGTTTGAGAGCCGATTTATTGCAGCTGCATTAGGTCAGCGCTGGGCAGATAAACATCATCGTCAGTTCACAGGGAGGCACTGGTGGGGAGCTGATGGTGGAGAGGTTGCTGAGCCGATCCTGAACCGCAGTGCTGATGAACTCGCTGTATCTATAGGTATGGGAGGATTTAAAGAGAATGAGACAGGCACAACCATACTTATTCTTGATCCACTTCTGAATGATCGCACATCAGGCGGCCAGTCTCATCCTGATTCTATCGAACGAACACCAATACAAGCTTTAAACTCAATGGCTGAGTATGCCTTATGGTTTTTCTGGCCTAAAATGCTCAACAGTAGAGCTGAACATGTCCCTATCGAATTCAAGTTCCAATGGGAAGATACCCCTATTAAACTTCCTCACCCTTTAGAATTCCCACCACTAGCGGGATTCGTTGAAGCAATGGAAAGATTCAAGGGGGCAAGAGACGACGAGTCTATTCTCCAAACATATATAAAAGATATTGCTTCGGAGAAACCACGTAAGCATCTAGGCAGACTGATTCTTCAGAAGTATTTCATTCAACAGGAATTCGCTTTTGATACTGGCAGCACAGAAAGCCCTTTTGAAGATATTACGCATCATACAGCATTGATGCGACAAGCAGAGCTGGTTGTTAAGTATCTTGAGGGTCGACCTCTTGCCAGTAGTAGTGTGGGGTACAGCGGAGTTTTCATTGTTGACAGGGATGTGGATGAGATATTTGCAAGATCAGAGCCACCTACACACGATGACTGGAGCCCTAGTTCTCTAACAGAGAGTTGGCACAAAACTTATGTCAGAGGTGCCTTGCGAAAAATTGGCGAAGAAATGACGAGCTTCGCTCAGGTGCAGCGTGCTAGTGCGCCTGTTGGAACACTTACACCATTAGGAGCATTTGCGACTTGGCTTGGAGAGAGCTTGATTCCAGCAGAAACGGGAACGTCAGCCAGCCGTTCGCGTCCACGCCCTAGCGCTGTACTTCCTAATTTCCCGATTCGCAGCGATACAGCGTCAACACCTCCCACAACCCCTATCTCTTCCAGCGGAACCAAAATGATACCACCTAACAACGACCTAATGGTGCAGGGCGAGCACGCTCAGGGAACACCATTCCCCCTCTCCGAATCAGGTAGCAGACAGGTAGATAAGGATCACCAGAATTCATCAGAGATAGGCACAGAAAATCCAACTAATCCGTCAATGAGCAGGCCACAGCAACCAGCGCCTGCCTTCCCAACAACGGCTACTTCGGAAGAATCCGAATCGTCGTTCTCACACAAGATAATACGTGGAAGTTCTAGTACAGAGATCATTTACGATGAAATCATAGAATATGAAGGACGGCCTGCTCTTCTAATCACGTTTGACCTGCGCCATGCTGAAAATGCAGATGGGACGACAATTACGCTCAAGGCGCAGGCTGTTCTAGATAGTAATGTCATTGAAGATGAGCCGCCACTCGGAGGGAGTATGGCACAAGTAGTATGCTGGATTTCGCCTCTGAGTGAGGTGTTCGCCGACTCCAATGGAAGTATCTATATCGCGGTTTCACAACCCCGCGAAAGTTGGCAGGTTATAGTCCTACTGCCAGATGACATGATGGCAAATATCGAGCTTGATGCAAAGGCAGAGATAGTGTTATGAAGCGTGTTCAGCGCAGGCCTTACCTCACACCACTTCATGAACGCATAGTGATTGAGCAGTGGGGACAGCAATTAGATAACCAGGTTGTACCACTTGAGGAGCGCCTACCAGGTTGGGATGCAGGGACAGATATTCGTATTCGTGCGAACGTTTTTGTCAATGTAGAAGGCATTTATCAAGACTGTCGTCTCGAGCGTGATGCGAAACTTCGTCTTGTTCTTCTTTGGGAGTCAAGCGGAACCAAACTGCGCGGAAGCGGTGGGGCTGTCGATTTTACTCACCAGGGGGCATCAGGAAGAACAGCCCTAAACGCCAATATTGATGGCAAGCTTCTCGCAGACACTTTGACTCTGTTTGTTAAACTACTCTTTATCAGTCCAGGGTCAACACAGCATCAGCTTCTCCCTAAACTGAGCGGAAGCATACTCCTGGAAACTCCTGCTTACAGAATTCAGCTTGAAGGAGATGGGGCCCGGTTTCCCATTGAGGTTATTGACTTCACAACAACTAATTTTCCTCATCAAGCTGGTTGGTATCTGTCTTGGGACCCCGAGGACCTTGAGCAACCACTTTTGGGCGATGTACGTCTGTATGTAAACAGCAGGCATCCTCAAATTGCCTCAGCCGTTTCCGACTTTAAACCTGAAACAGCAGGCATCCGAGAAGCTGTACGCCTCGATCTTGCTCAAACCCTGATCCGAGGCGCTTTATCAAATCAATCTTTTCTCGAAACGCCTGATCGCTTTGCACCAGGCACAATCGGTGCAGCAATTCGAGCAATGATTCGTTTGTATTTCGAAGGCTACAAACTTGAAAGCCTGCAAACCTTAGCAAGATCCCCTCATGACTTTAGCGCCTATTTGCAAGACAAGATGAAGATTTTCTCCTATGAGCAGTAATCTTTACTATCTCTACCCTCGTCTCCCTCAGCACATTGCGCAGATCCTGGCTGAGGATATTGTCTTACGAAATCAAGAAGACCTAATGAATACCTGGGAAGCTACTCATGCGGCTACTACCTATGCGCCTACAGGCGGCAACCGCATCACAGTTGATCAGCTCAAGATGCTGCGTACGGCGGTAGTTGAGCTGGCTCAGCGATACGGCTACCCTGCTAATGCCAAGAATTCTGCCCGCAAATTTGATATTGAATGTGCAATTTTGCTCAACGAAAAGATGCTGATCCATCCTTCAGAGGCCTCCCATAATGAAGTCTGGTCATTCCTAGGGTGTGTCTTGATGCCAGATATAGTACGCTGGCGATTTGACGACAGCATTGAAACGTTACGCTTTGTAGGGCGTGAACGTGGAATGCGTCGGCATGCCTTCGGCCGGTTATGGTGGCGTGCTTACCTCGCTCACAATCACCGATGGAAAGAACCTTATGTGATACTCAGCCGACTAAATGAAGATGACTTGGTTCAGATCACAGAGCGTAGCTCAATTGCCGTTCGTCCTGCTTTATTTCGATCATTTTGTGTGTCATTTTTGGGAGCAGCAAAAACATATTCCAGTCTACCAAGACGCAGGCTTATGCGCGAGGCCAGTAAGCGTATGTACCGCTTATTATCACTCACAGCAGTTGAGGCCTTAAGCGAGATGGAGTTGCGATCATTGACAGATGATGTATTTGCTAAGACAGCTGACGCATTGTCCAGACTTCCTCACTCTAAATAGGCTGCTTTTTTTCTAGAACATGCGTATAATGGCAGAATCAAATGGTGTGTTATGGGAAGCCAATGTATCCAGATCTGGAGAAAACACACCGATTTCAGCAGGCAATGCTGAAATACTGGCATGAGCATGGCAGGCATCATCTTCCCTGGCGTAATACCTCCGATGCCTGGCGTATTCTAATTGCTGAGGTCATGCTTCGCAAAACGACAGCCTCACAAGCGGCGGGAGTTTATGAATCACTCTCCTCATACTCACCCGCTGAAATCATCTGCATGGATAAGGACCTGCTGGCTAATGTGCTTAAGCCATTGGGTCTTCACCAAACTAGAGCTGGGCAACTTCAGCAAATTGCCCAGGCTGTTTTCGATTCCAAGGGTGAGATCCTGAAATCGGATCAGCTCTTGCGTATGCTTCCTGGTATTGGACGGTACATCTCTAACACAGTACGATGCTGCGCTTTTGGTGTTTCAGCACCGTCAATGGATACAAATCTAATCCGAGTAATGGATCGTGTATTTGGGTGGGTTTCAAAGCGTAAGCGCCCACGTGAAGACCAACTGCTTTGGAAGCAAGCAGAAACATTTGTTCCTAAAGATATGGCTCGTGAGTTCAATTGGGGAATGCTGGACTTTGCATCTGCCATCTGTACTCATCGCAGACCCAAATGTGAAGATTGTCCAATTAACGATATTTGTAATTATTACGCCACTGTGCGGCAAACACAAACTGTGGGACAGATAGAATGACTACAATAAAACCAACAGTTGTATCATTATTCTCTGGAGCTGGTGGATTCGATTGGGGGTTTCATCGTGCAGGTTTTGAAACCCTTTTAGCTGTCGAATTAGAGATATCTCCAGCTGAAACCTTAGCGCACAATCTTAAGTTAAAAACGCTAAACATTCCTACTCCCCCCACTCCCATTACCCCAACGATGGATGATCTGCCCGCTGTTATTCAGGGTGATGTGCACCTGGTGGATTTCTCTGATCTTACTTCAATGCAGCCAGATGTGTTGATAGGCGGACCTCCTTGTCAGGACTTTTCGGTTACGAAGGGGAGTGAACGAGAGGGACTAGACGGTGGGCGAGGTAAGCTGTATCTAGAATTTCTCCGCGGGCTGATGTTCCTTCAGCCAAAAATGTTCGTCTTTGAGAATGTACCTGGATTTATCAGTGCGAACGATGGATTAGCTTACGAAACGGTATTGGATGATCTCCAGAACCTTGAAAATCATCGCTGTCATGCATCAGAGGATAGGCAAAGTGTCAAAGTACCTCAGCAGTCTGTCTTAGGCTATGATATTTTGTTTAGTGATATTGTTGAAGCACCTAACCTAGGCATTGCACAGACTCGCCGTCGTCTTATTATTGTTGGTATCCGAACTGATCTAATATCAACCTATGCTGGGCTTACCGGAAGTTTGTCCAATGAGGTAAAGACGGTTCTAAATGGCTCACGCTGGAAATTCAGCCGCTTCCCAATGACCACGCTGGAAATCTTTGAGGGGCAACCACTTCGTAATTTGCGAGACAGATATAAAGAGATTATGGGTGCATTCAGCACATTAGGTGTTGATATTCCTTTTGCACAAGCGACTCAATGGCGCGAAAATGCATGGGCAAGGCTCAGTTCAGATTCAAATATAGTAAGGGATTATTATGCAGCATGCGGACTAGATTATGAACGAAATTATAATGCCGAGGAATTTGACAGCGCAATGAATGAGCATGAGCAGCTCTTGCGGCAGTTGAATTGGCTCGGCAAGCCAGTACATAAACTTATAGACCCTCACAATACTCTGCCAAAGCAGTCCAAAAATGTACGTAACAGGATGTATCAGATACCTCCAGGGGGAAATGCTAAATTTGTAGATGGTACTGGTTGGGCAGTAAGACACCAAGAGATCAGCTTTATATATCGTCGCGCGTTATTACTGAGACCAGCTTGGACGGTCATGGCGTATGGTGGGGGTGGAACTTACGGCTATCACTATGAACGTGATCGCCAGATGCTCACTCTACGAGAACGCGCCCGAATCCAAACCTTTAGTGATGATTTTGAGTTTAAAGAAAGCGGCGTGCGCGCACAGATCGGAGAAGCGGTTCCACCGCTGATGGGCGAACGTATCGCTTATAGCATAAGAGAAGTACTAGACTGTGTTGACCGCCACACGCGGCATACTATTGCCATATCTGTTGACTGCGATGGTTCAGACTAAAAACTCCGCGATAGAGTGAATACAGTTATAGACAAGCCAATTCTCGATAACACTGGAGCACATTGACACTATGAGATTCTTGAGGATTAGCAGGTAGCTGAAGATGCGCGCCTTGTAAGCTTTCATATTCACTTTGGGGTAGTGGTGACACATTAACTGATGCATGAGAGATTGTACTCCTGAAGAAATAAGCAAAGCATGCCCTCATGCATATCATCGCGCTTTGAGAAACTCTGGGTCTTGCGGGTGAAACCTTGTGTGCCACAATAGGTGAAACAACTTCGCTTAAAAGATTAGAATAGAACTGCAGGGCGGAGAACAAGGATCACAGACCATGTTTCACAAGACAAAAGGCAGTCCCGAAGTGCAGCCCAAACCCGAACGTCGTCGGTTTAATGCCGCCTACAAGCGTCAGATCGTGGCCCAAGCCGCCACCTGTCAATACGGAGAGTTGGGATCGCTGCTGCGGCGCGAAGGATTGACCTACACCCAGCTGTCGAACTGGCGCACAGCCCAGGCCGAGGGGACGCTCACGGACAAGCCGCGTGGCCCGAAGGCCAACCCGGATCGCACGACGGTCAGGCGCCTGGAAGCGGAGAATGCCCGGCTGCTGCGCAAATTGGGCGATGCCGAGGCGATCATTGACGCCCAAAAAAAGTTGGCGGCGCTGCTGGATCGGCGTCAGGAGGAGATGAAGAAATGATGGGGATCGTGACGCGCCTGTCGGCGCGGGTAGGGATGGTGAAGGCGTGTGCTGTGTTGAACCTGTCACGCAGCTGCCTGTATCGCCGCCGTCAACCGCTGCTTGAGGCCACGCCCCGCCCTGTTCGGGCGCATGCGCTGACACCTACGGAACGCGAACAGGTGCGGGCCACCCTGAACAGCGAGCGCTTTATGGATCTCTCGCCGCGCCAGGTGTATGCCAGCCTGTTAGATGAAGGTCAGTATCTGTGTCACTGGCGCACCATGTATCGGGTGTTAGCGGTGTATGCCGAGGTGCGCGAGCGCCGTCGGCTGCGGCGGCATCCCGTCTACCAGAAACCGGAACTGCTGGCGACCGCCCCCAATCAGGTGTGGTCGTGGGATATCACGGCGCT
>DAOTUR010000684.1:0-7119 GCA_034436915.1 Anaerolineae bacterium | reverse complement strand
CTCACTCCAGACGTTCACGCGCACAGGCCGCTCACCGCAGATTTACGTCAGCAGCGCCGATGGCACGATCCTCAAGATTCTGGCGGGCGGCCAAACATGGCAGATTATCGTACCCATTCCTGCCGCTGCCGCCGAGGGGTCGTGACGATAACCCCACTCCGTAGACCCCACTCCAACCCCTCCCTGGCCCTCCCCACTTCGTAGACCCCTCCCTGGCCCTCCCCACTCCGTAGGGAGGGAAAAGCCCCTCCTTGCGAAGCGGGGAGGGGTTGGGGTGGGGTCATAATCCTACGTTACTTCCCTGTCAGCAGGGTTTGCACCTCCGGCCCGATGACGATCACGACGCCGCTGCTCACGAGGCCATCCACGCCCGGCTGAATGTTGGAGGCGGGGACACCCATCAACTGCGCCAGATACAGCGCCGTATTGGACGCACGTCCGCCATAATCGCGGATGAGCGTCGCCGTACCGCCATGCGTTGGATCGTTGCCCAATCCCGATACCTTGACGCCTTTGCCGATCAGCCATTCCTGCGTTTTGGCCGCCAGCCCGCCGATATCCGTGCCGTTATACACGTAAATCGGCGTGTTCTCCGAGATCATCTTGGACAAAAGATCGGCGCTGCTGCCTGCTGCAACCGTGTTATCCGTTGGGGTCGTGCCGGGATTGGCCGCTGCGCCGCTGATATCCGGGTACAGCACATCCTGGATCAGGGTTGTGATATCGGACATGATCGGGATGAGAACATCATCGCCTGTGGGTGATTTACCGAATGTTACATCCCCTACGCCAATTGTCGCGTAGTGGATATTCTCGCGCGGGATTTCCATCATCAAATTGCCCAGCTTGATGATCTGATCCAGCGTGAGATCGGTGCGATAATTGTCCTTGAGTTCGTTCCACAGCGTCGGAATCTGCGTGGCAAAGCGTGTGATACCGCCCGTATTCAAAAGCTGCTGGCGCATCGCTTCCAGCGTCTGCTGCTGACGCTTGGCGCGGTCAAAATCGCTGCCCTCAGTGTGGCGCGTGCGGGCATATTGCAGCAACCGCGTGGCATCCAGGCGCTGGCATCCAGGCTGGAAATCCACCACCAGGAAGCCATAGCCCACATCCGGATAGCGGTCATCGTGGATGGCATTGGGGATACACACCTCAACGCCGTCCGGGGCCAGCGCCGCCACGACGCTCTCAAACAGGTTGAAATTCACCACCACATAATGATCGACACGCACACCAAAATTGGCCGCAATCGTCTCAGCCGCCAGCGCCGGGCCACCGCCGCCGGGATACGACACGCGATCTCCCTCGCGCATGGCGGCATTGATGCGCTCCTGCCCGATGTTCGGGATCGTAATCCACAGATCACGCGGGAACGAAATGACGCCCACCGTCTTCCGTACTGGATCGATATTCACCAGGATCATGGTATCCGAGCGGAAATATTTCTCCTGCTCATAGCCCTTGCGCTGATCAATCCCCAGCAGCAGGATGCGAATCTGGCGCGGGTCTTCCCATTTTTGCGTGATGAATGTGTCTTGCGTCGGGGCAATGGTGGCGACTACCGCCACTGATGCAGGATCATTGGTCGGAGCCACTGTCGGCGTGATGTTCGGATCAACGACAGCGGCTGTTTGCGGCACGCTGGTCGGTATGATCGGCACAGGCGTCAGCGTCGGCAGCGTATTGAGACCTGTCATGGCAGGTGCCATCTGGATCGATCCCGGATTCAACGCGGCCTGGGCGACCTCGCCAATTGATTTGACCTGTACGCCGGTGCTCCACAGATCAACGACCACGCCGCGCACCCCGGCATAGGCCACAATCGAGCACAAGCCTGTCATTAAGATGAGCGCCAGAAACCCAAACAGGCCAAGACATCCCCCTGAAACACGCATAAAAACTCCTGAAAACACTTGTTGGCGGAGAAATGGCACGCAGTATAGCATTGGCATTTTGCCAAAAACACCGCTGATCTAGAGACACGCCGACGCATCGAAAGGTTCAATCGGGTAGATCGAACGGTTTGCTCTGTCAATGAGAACTCCCTAAAATCAGGAGCGTGGTGGGACGCACCGTGCGGTATCCATCATGATCATCGTGGCGGGGTCATAGGGGCGAGATAACAGGAATTAACAAACACAACACAGAGAGGAATATCCTCATGGACGGTTTTACACATGTCATCCCGATGGCCGTGCGCTTTGGCGATCTGGACGCGCTGGGGCATCTCAACAATGCCAAATATGCCACCTATCTTGAGCAGGCCCGCATTCAATATGTCACGGATGTGTGTGCGTTTGGGGGCGCGTGGAGCGATTTGGGCATGATTCTGGCCCGCATCGAGATCGATTTTAAGGCCCCGATCCTCTATGGCGATAAGGTCGAGATTTACACGCGCTGTCCGCGCATCGGCAGCAAGAGTTTTGATCTGGAATATGTGATCACACGCCAATCCGCCGACCACGAATCGCCTATGACAGCAGCAGCGAGTCGTTCGGTTCAGGTGGCCTTCGATTACGCCACCCAGCAGACAATTGCCGTCCCGCAGAGCTGGCGCGGCGCGATGATGACGTATGACCACCTCGGATAAGACCACAGCGAGCGTTGTGTCATCTGAAAAATCGATTTATTCATCTTCTCTCAATGAAAGATTGAGACCGAATAAGTCTGACGGAATTGTAAAATCCCCTTAAAATTGGGGGGTAGGGTGGGCTGGTGTATGAACAATCTGCGTTATAATGGAGTGAAGAATGTGTTTCGCATTCGCACACATGAGGAGGTCAGCGTTATGGGTGTCTATTTTGATAATGGACAGGATGCGGTTCTGAACGGCACTCGTTCCACCGCAGTCTCGGCAGATACGATGCGTCCGCTGATGCGGATGGTTTATATGTGGATGACGTTGGGCCTGGGACTCACGGGTTTGATCGCCGCTTTCGTTTCGTCTTCAATCTACGCCAACATTCAAGCCAATGGCATTGAATCCATGAAAAGTGTGTCGTCGCTGATGTTTCCGGCGATCATCGTGCAACTCCTCGTGGTGCTGGCGCTGAGCTGGGGCATTAACCGCATCAACTCGTCCGTTGCTACCGGGTTGTTCTTCTTCTATGCGGCGCTCAATGGGTTGACCATCGGCATCATCGTCTTCGCCTACACTGTCAATGTCAGCACGAGAGGCGCAATCTCCGCCGATTATCTGCCTGTGGCAAAAGCCTTCTTCACCACAGCGGGCTTGTTTGGCACGATGACCGTGATCGGCTACACCACCAAGATTGACCTGACCAAATACTCGACCTTCTTCATGATGGCGCTGATTGGTCTGTTTATCGCGGGCATGGTGAACATTTTCCTGCGGAGTGAAGCCTTTAGCTGGGCCATCAGCGTGTTTGGTGTGCTGCTGTTCACAGCGCTCACCGCCTATGATACACAGAAGATCAAGAACATGGCGAATGATCCCGCTATGCAGGAGAACACCGAGGACTTCCGCAAGTGGAGCATTATGGGGGCGCTGACGTTGTATCTCGACTTCATCAACCTGTTCCTCTACCTGCTGCGTCTGTTCGGTTCACGTCGCTAATCTCACGGCACAGAGCAAAAAGAGCGTCCCATCGGGCGCTCTTTTTGATTTCCTTGTTCTGAGGTCAAGATTTATAGACAAGATAAGAATTCCTAACATTTTATTTCATCAAATCGCGTTATACTGCCTTTATCAAGTGCAGGTGGAAGAACAGAGGGTCTCATGGGCTTACAAGTGATCGTCGCAGAAGATGACGCCGGGCTGAAACAAATCTATCAACGGATTTTGACAGCTCTCGGCTGTACCACGCTTCTGGCGAGTGATGGTCAGGAGGCGCTGCACCTTCTCAACATTCATGCGCCGGATCTGTTTGTGCTGGATATGCGTCTGCCCCAGATTGGCGGCATTCAAATTGTCGATTATTTGCTGACCGATACGCGCCTTGAAAAAACACATGTGATTATGACCAGCGCCGACCCGACCTATGAACGTCAGGCGCGGCGGCTGCCCTCGGCGCAGTTTCACCTCAAACCGCTGCTGGCGTCGGATTTGCGGAATATGCTCCAGGCCTATCTTGAACGGGTCAACCAAGTACGCACGGCCTGATCATGGGGTTTGGATCAGGCCTTGCGTCATCATCCAGGCCCGTATGTGCTGCGCCGTGATATCCGGTGCAGACTGCGGGAAGAGATGTCCATGCCCTGCGATCTCCTGATGGACAGCCTGCGGCCAGGCGTCGGCCACCACCCGCGCCGATTCCGCCGTATAAGTATCGCTTGTCGCACCACGCAAGACCAATCCCGGCAAATGCTCCTCATGTAAATGCGGCACAATCACATCCCAGAAATCTTCCTCAATCGTCGTGCTGAAATAGAATGCCTCCCATTCCGGCGACCATGTGAGGGTGCGTTCACCGGTCTCCGTCGGGCGTGTGCCATATGCGGCATAGAGACGCAGCGTCTCATCCGACCACTGAGCAAACACGGGCTTGGAGCGAAAATTGGCATACGCATCCTCGACGCTGGCAAAAATGCGGCGGCGGCGTAATGCGCCCTGGGCCAATGGATTGTCAAGCGCCTGCCCTCGATGCCGCAAATCCGCCATGACGCGGAAAAATTGGCGCACAAGAAAGGTCGGGTCAAGCAGGATGATATGGTGAAACAGACCCGTGCGGCCCGCCAGAAACGTCGTCACCGCGCCAAAGGAATGACCGAGGCCGATCATCGGCGCAAGCTGGTGCTGCGTCATGGCCTCGCGGATGAGGGACACATCGTCTTTCCAGGTCGTGTGCGGGCCAATCGGCGGCGGCGTGGGCTGCCACAGCGCACGCGGCGGAATGGCGACAACATGGAAATCGGCAAAGAAGGGCCGCAGCAGCGGCACATACGTTTCGAGCACAAAGCCGTTGGCAGGCGCGAGGTGGAGCAGGGGCTGGCCGGGTGTGCCGCCCACTGTCACGAGAGGGATATCGGTCATCGACTGTCCTTTATGCTGCGTTGCATCGCATTCATGTCCTACCTCACCTATCCCATTCAATCGTAGGGGTGCAGCGTGCTGCGCCCTTCATGTGGGCATCCGGCATATTGGGCGCAGCACGCTGCGCCCCTACTGTGAACGCTCAATTTCAAGGGATTACGATTTGACATGATTGCCCAACCCCGCCATGACTTAACCCTGTCTGCCTCAAACAGCGATTGTTATACTCTGCCCATTTGGAGAGAACCATGATATCAATTTCCGTCATCATTCCGGTTTACAATAGTGCCAATATTGTCCATCTCGTCATCGAGAGTCTGGCGCAGGTGCTGCCCACTCTGACGCCCGATTTTGAGGCAATTCTGGTGGACGATGGCAGCCCGGATGCCAGTTGGGAGACGATTTCCCGCCTGGCCCAACAGTACCCCTGGGTGCGCGGCATCCGCATGATGCGGAATTACGGGCAGCACAACGCCTTGCTGTGCGGCATTCGGCAGGCCCGTTACGATATTATTGTGACGATGGATGACGATATGCAGCATCCGACGGAAGAACTGCCGCGTATGATTGCCGCGCTGACGCCCGATATCGATGTCGTCTATGGCAGCCCGCAGGAGCAGCGGCATGGCTTCCTGCGTGATCTGGCCTCACAGATAACGAAGCTGGTGCTGCAAAGTACGATGGGCGCGGAGACCGCTCGCAACATCAGCGCCTACCGCGTGTTTCGCAGCGTCCTGCGTCAGGCTTTCATCGATTTTCACGGGCCGTATGTCAATCTGGATGTGCTGCTCACCTGGGCCACGCGGCGCTTCAAACGCCTGCTCGTGCCGCATCGGGAGCGCACCATCGGCCAATCCAACTATACCCTGCGGAAATTGATCACGCACACCTTCAATATGGTCACGGGTTTCAGCACGCTGCCGCTGCAAATCGCCAGTCTGGTCGGTTTCCTGCTGACGGTGTTTGGGGGGCTGCTGTTGTTCTATATCCTCATTATTCGCGTCCTGATCTTCCAGTATGATTTTCCCGGCTTCACCTTCGTCGCCTCGATGATCAGCCTGTTTGCAGGCACACAATTGTTTATTCTCGGCATCATTGGCGAGTATCTGGCGCGGATGCATTTCCGCCTGATGGACAAGCCTGCCTATGTGGTGCGTGAGACCGTCATGCAAACAATGCCCACCACCGAGGATGCCGTATGAGCGACGCGCCCTGCACAGTTCTCGATTGGGATTCGCAGTTCTTCGGCCTGCGCGTGGCCCGCGTCAATGGGTCGCATATCGATGCCGCACAGATGGTCATCATCAAAGACTGGGCACAGGCGCAGCAGATTGACTGTGTGTATTTTCTGGCTGATTCCACCGATCCGCTGACGGTGCGGGCGGCGGAAAATGGCGGATTTCGCCTGCAAGACATCCGCATGACGCTGGGCCTTGCGCGGCCCGCTGATCCCACACCCTTTGCGGACATGCCCACCATTCGCAGCGCCCGTCCCACCGATGCCGATGCGCTGCGCGATACGGCTCGCCATGCTTATGTTCACTCGCGCTTTTACAACGATCCGCATTTCAGCGAGGAGCAAAGCGCCTCGCTGTATGATGTGTGGCTCACGCGCAGCATCACCGATCCCACCTATGCCGATCAAACATTAGTGGGGGAGGTCAACGGTGAACCCGCAGGCTATATCGCGCTGCATCTCAATCGCACTGCCAAGCAGGGCACGATTGGGCTGGTGGGCGTGGCCGAGACCGCACGCGGGCAGGCAATGGGGCAGGCCCTCGTGCAGCAGGCGCTGCTGTGGTTCTGGGATCAGGGCATGGAGAGCGTGCAGGTCACGACGCAGGGCCGCAATATTGCCGGACAGCGCCTGTATCAGCGCTGCGGCTTCCTCACGCAGAGTGTGCTGCTGTGGTATCACTGGTGGCCGCGAGAGAGCGATTGATATCACCCTGATCCACTCCAACAAGTGTAGGGGCGCGGCGTGCTGCGCCCGTGATTTAGGTATTATTCACCGAAGAAGCGCCGTGAAGCCCCTCGCTTTAGCGATGGGGAGGTAAGGCGTAAAACTTGTATTTCCGCCCCTGATGTGTTAGAAGGCTCTTTGCACCTTAACAAAGGACTGAGAG
>DAOTUR010000683.1:0-6986 GCA_034436915.1 Anaerolineae bacterium | reverse complement strand
CGTGCAACCGCCGATTGACCTCTCGATTGTCGTAGAGGCGATATTTATAGGTGCGCTTGACCTCAACAATCTTAGGCATGTTTCTGGTTCTCGATATACGGTTTGATCGTATCCACAGGCACATCTGTTCTCGCACCTAGAAATACTATACGGAATAACACCCTCGAATGCAAGCACACCTTATATCCCCATGCCTAAAGGCAGGGGCTTTACGGCGTTTCTTCGGTAACATAGGGGTGTGTCTGTCTAAAGGGACGGTTTGCGGGGAATACACGCCGGGAAACCATCGCATCGCACGCCGAGCAACCGCGAAAAGGCCGTATGATGACGGAGGGGCTGTTTAACCCCTCACCTCCGAGCGCAAAAACAAGATGACGGTTGTACAAGCGCCCACTGTGATGCGAGAATAGGCGTGCTCAGAGGATGATCGCTCAACCGAAGAGGGAGCAGACATCCTCTCGCGCTAGGCCCGCCTTCCAATCGGGATTATACTAACCTGACACCATCACGGCTGGAGACAGAGTCAAGAGTATGCAGGATCGAATCCAACACCATACGCGGGACATTTTTCTGCTGTTAGCCCGCCTGTGGCAACGGCTTTTACAGTGGGCGCATCTTGGCCTGATCGGTTTGCAGAAGCTTGTGACGCGGATGCAGGCTATTAAGCTGCCGCGTATCCCGCTTTCTCCGTTCCAGTGGATCATGCTGGTGTATGCGGCCTTCGCGCTGGCCTATCTGGTGGCAACGCCCATCTTTGAAGCCTCGGACGAGATATGGCATTTTGGCATGGTGGACTACATCATCCAGCGCCATGATCTGCCCGTACAAACATTGGCCTCGCGCATGACGCCATATCGTCAGGAGGGCAGCCAGCCGCCGCTGTACTATGCATTATCAGCGGTGGTGGCCTCACGCTTTGATCTCAGCGATCTTGATACCTATGATCAGTACAACCCTCACGCGCAAACGGGCGTCCCCGGCAGCTACGGCAACAAGAATATGATGCTGCGCGATCAGCCTGTGGCCCCGGTGCGCGGCACAGCAGCGGCGGTGTATGCGCTGCGATTGGCAAGCCTGCTCATGGGCCTGGGGACGATCTGGGCGGTGTATCAATGCGGGCGGCTTGTCTCGCCGCAGCGCCCGGTGGTAGGCCTTGTGGCGGCAGCGATCACCGCCTTTAACCCGATGTTCCTGTTCATCGCCACCTCGGTGAACAATGACAACCTCGTGATCTTGCTCAACAGTGTGGCAATCTATTATATGCTGCTCACGCTGCGCGATGGCTTCAAGCCGGGCCGCAGCCTGTTGATTGCACTGCTCATCGCGCTGGGAGCACTCACCAAACTGAGCGCCCTCGTGCTCGTGCCTGTGATCGCAATTGCGGCGCTGTGGGTAGCGTATAAGCGCCGTGACTGGCGCGGTCTGGTCACGCTCGGCGTGATGATGCTCAGTGCGTGGGCGCTGCTGGCGGGCTGGTGGTACGTCCGCAATCTTATCCTCTATGGCGAGCTGTTCGGGTCATCGACGATGGCAGCGGTGGCAGGGATGCGCGAGACGCCGTTCACGCTTGGCACAGCCTTGAGTGAATTTGAAGGCTTCCGCCGCTTCTACTGGGGCGTGTTTGGCGCGGCCAATATCCAGATTGGCGATTTGTTCTATGCGCTGGTCGATTTTGTCGTGCTGACGAGCATGTTTGGCCTGATGTTCCTGCTGGCACAGTTGGCCGCGATCAAAGATTTTCGTTTTGCCCGTGAAGAACTCAGCCGCCTGTTGTTTCTGCTCGGCGTCTTGCTGGCGGGCATGATCGCGTTTTTCCTGTGGACAGCCCAAACCTATGCCACACAGGGGCGTCTACTGTTCCCCTTCTTTGCGGCCATCAGTCCTCTGCTGGCAGCGGGCTTCATCGAGGTCGTGTGGTGGTTTTTGTTCTTCCTCAGTCCGACGGATCGCTCCTTTGTGCAGGCGGGGCAGGCGGTTGCGCCGGAGATTTTGAGCCAGGGCGCGGCGTGGCCTGTGCGCGTGTTGGGATTTGCCGCCCTCCTCATCCCGTTTGCAACGATTATGCCGCAGTATGTGCCGCCCTCTACTGTGGATCGTCTGCCGGATGATGCCATCCACGTCTATGCCCGCTACGACGATATTGAACTCGTCGGCTATCGCTATCTGGATCGGCGTTATTATCCGGGTGAACCTGTACGGCTGACGCTGTACTGGCATGTGCTGCGCCAATCGCCCGTCGATTACAGCCTGTCACTGGCGCTGGTGGACGATGTAGGCGGCGCGATTGGCAAAATCGATTCGTATCCGGGGGCGGGGACGCTGCGGACAACCACCTGGCAGCCCGACAAAATCTACGAAGACCCCTATGTTGTCCAGCTTAATCCGTTCCTGGAGGGCCGCTTCCCCTTCCGCGTGCAGGTGGGCTGGTGGAATTTCAATACCATCAAGACCATCCTTCCCGCTGATGAAAATCAGAAAACGCTGCCAGCAGTGCTGCTCAATGTGGGCGCTGTCGTATCGGTTGAGGCGAAAGAGGATATCACGGGGGTTTTGCGCTACGACTCATCGGGGCGAGAGCCGATTCAGTTTAGGTTGAGCGATCAGGATTTGCCGCTGATTCAGTTGATGGGCTTCAGCTTTGATCGCAAAACGAGCCTCGTGAAGCTGCGCTGGCAGGCCAAAGGCGCGATGGAGAAGGATTATCACGCCTTCGCCCATATCGTGCGCTCGGCGGATCAGCCGCCTATTGGTCAGGCTGATATTGCGCCGCAGCTTCCGACACATTACTGGCGTTACGATGAGCAGTTCCTGACCCTCCATCCGATTCAGTATCAGGAAGCGCTGCCCGCTGGCAATTATGAGCTGCGCGTGGGCTGGTATGATCCCGAAACATTCAAGCGGTTGATACTGCCACGTCCCGCCGATGCCCTGCCGGATGCGGCCACGCCCGACTCATATCGTCTGTTCTCATTCACGGTTGATAATGAGGGCAAGTTTGTATCAACCGATCTGGATGAACTGGAAAAACTGTTGAAGCTGGAGAAGCCTGTAGCCACAGCAGAGGCGACAGCCGAAGCCACCTCCGATGCCACGCTGGGGGGGACAGGCGAACCCGCCTCAGCCGCTACCCAGGATGGAACCTCTGCTGCATCGATGGGAACAGCCGAGGTGACCGCACAGGCCGCCCCTGCTGCAACCCTTGCGCCCGCGTTGGCAACCCAGGAGGCCACTGTCGCTGTGACGGTAAGCCCATAAGTGAGTGTAGGAGCGCAGCGCTGCTGCGCTCCTACGAAGGGGTGGATGAGGGTTAGCTCTATCCCCCCGGCATCAACACCAGCGTGTCCGCCAGATTACTCTGCACCTGCTCCCGCGTCCACAGCATCGGTTGATACTCGATCTTACGCCATGACTCGATCATATCGTCATAGTGCGGGCTGAACGGATGACCGCTCTGCCCCGTCGTATGAATGATCATGCTCTTGGATAGGTTGCTCATATCCACGATGATCCGCATCGAAGGCAGCGACCGCACCGTGTAATCTGGCTGCCAGCCCGTCTTGTCATCGGTGTAACCCCCATACCAGCTCGTGGAGTTCACAACATCCGAGCCGCCGCTCGTCGCCACCGGGCCGCGATTGACCATCTTCTCAATCGTATCAATGCCACTCAAACCGAGCGGATTACTCTCGAAGGTGGCCGTGTGCATCTTGCCCCAGGCCCATTTAGTGCGATCTGCGCCCTGCGCCGCGACAAGCTCATCATAGGCTCCACGCAGCGACCCCTCCACCAGCATCAGCGGCGTCTCGGTCACGTCTTTGGTGGTGATGTCATCCCACCACGCGCTGTCCGTCTTCTGAAGCAGCATCACCAGCGACCACATATTTTGCCCGCCGCCTGTCACCTCAGAGCCTGCCTGATCGTCATACACGGCGTGCGCCAAACGCTGCCAGAAGGCGACAAATAGCGCCGCCTGCGGGCTGTCCATGTGCAGTTGATCGTCCCAGTTCAGCATCCAATCACGGATATCGGTCAGAGACGCATCCTTGAATGTCATCGCCTTCAATGTGGGCGTGATCTCCTCGGCGAAGATGAGCTTATTATCGCCCTGAATCGCCTTGAACGAGGCAAAATCATGTTTGTCGGAGGCTTCCAGCATCTCGACGATGCGCTGACCGCGATAGCCGTAGGCCCAGTAAACGCCAAATTGATAATTTGAATCCGCGCCAAATTTGTCGCCCAATGTCTCGGCCAACTGGCTGTAGTATTCCTGCGGCACAAGCGCTTGATTGGCCGTTGCGATGTAGCCGCGTGACGGGTTGTAGACTGATGGCAGATTCTCGAACGGGACATAGCCCTTCCACTCGTATTGGTCGCTGCTGCCATCAATCGGCAGCAGGCCCGTATGTCCCGCCGCCCGAATCGGCACATTGCCCGGCGTCTGATAGCCGATATTGCCCTCGGTATCAGCATAGATGAAGTTCTGCGCCGCCGTATCCCAGGAGCGCAACGCCTCGCGGTATTCCTGCCAATTGGAGGCTTTGTTCAGGTCGATGATCGCTTTGAACATCGTGCTTGGCTCATACGATGTCCAGCGCAGCGCCAGCGGTTTGTCGGTGTAGCCACCCACCGTGCCATCATCATTCAATTGATAATCGTTGATGATCGGGCCAAGATGGGTGACGCGCACATCCAACGTGATCGGCGTCTCGCCCTTGCCGAAGCGAATCTCTTCTTTCCGCACCGTCATATCGCGCCATGCGCCGTTCCACTTGTATTGCAGCGGATTGTCGGGGTTGGGCGTGATGATATACAAATCCTGCGTGTCCCAACCGACATTGGTGACACCCCAGGCGATTTTGGCATTGTGGCCGATGACGATGCCGGGGACTGTCGCAAACGTCAGGCCGCGCAGATCATACGGGCATTCAGTGGTCACGGGCTGGCAGTGCAGGCCGATTTCGTACCAGATTGATGGCATCTGGATGCCCAGGTGCGGATCGTTGGCGAGCAGGGGCTTGCCGCTGGCTGATTTGCTGCCCGCGACGACCCAGTTATTGCTGCCAATATCATGCCCCTTGCCAAATACGAGACCGATATCCTGGAAATTGCCCGCCAACTGCGTGACGACGGGCTTACCCGCCTCCTGCGCCTTGTAGGCCGCATCGAAGGGCATCCCCGCTGGTGGCAGATCGTCTTTCTGGATGATGGTCGGCTTGCTGTCATAGGGATAATCCGGCGCGAAGTCCTTGAACATGTCTTCGTCCATCGTCTCCATCAGCTTGGATATCTGCCGCTCCTGGCTCATGTTGCCGCCCAAATCCCACGACATGACCTTCGTCCACACCAGTGTATCGACAGGCGTCCAGGGTTCGACGTTGAATTTGACGCCGGTCAAGCCCAGGACGTTGTACTCAAACGCCAGATCGCCTATCGCCCGCGCTGAGATATAGGCATTGATGCCATCAGCGAAGTCTTGCAGCGTCTTCTTGGCCTCGTCGTCCAGCGCGGCATAATCCTTTTCGGCGGCGGCGTGCCAGCCCGCCGAGCGAATGAACAGATCGTTGCCGAGGACGCTCTTGGTCTTGCCCGTCAGTTCGCCAATGCGCCCCGCGCCGATATGCCGCCAGAATTCCATCTGCCACCAGCGATCCTGCGCCTGTGTGTAGCCCTGAGCGAAGAAGAGATCATGCGCGGTGCTGGCGTAGATGTGCGGCACGCCGTAGGTATCGCGCAGCACCTCGACTTTGGCATCGAGTCCAGCGACGTTGATTGTGCCGGCCTGCTGCGGGAGCGGGCCATGCGTCCATTTGTTGTAGGTCACACCTGCGCCCACCACCACCACCACCACCACGAGCAGCAAAAATAAAAGGATATAGCGTAAAATTCTCATAGAACCTTCTTGTTCCTGAACTTTAATTGAATCCCTATTCGGGTCACGAGGAATTTAACCGCAAAGACGCGAAGAGCGCAAAGAGAGGCGGTCAGAGGTGATTACGTTGTCGGGGTATCCTCATCGCTGATGTAGATCAGATCTTCAATCTTGCAGCCAAAATACTCGCACAAACCAATGAGAACATTCTCATCGACACGGCCTGTTTCCTGTTGAAGCCAACCGCCGATGGTGCTGGGTGAAACATTAATGGCTTTGGCAACTTCCGATTGTCTGATACGCCGTCCCTCTTTCCTTTCCTTGTCAGTCAAAAATTCGAGAAGACGGTTCCTAATTTTTTTTGCCATTTCTTCCTCGATTGACAAGAGTATAGCTTTTAAGCTACAATTCAGTTAAAGTTGAAAGGATTCACCATGACAAATCTGCCCATGTTCCCTGAGCACGACTCAGAGAACGATGATACACCTTTGCCCCTGCTTGTCGCAAAGAAATGGGGCTTTCCGCTGGCCTTTCACATTGTGGAGGGCAAATATCTGTACGCGATTCAGGATTGGGTACGTGGACTCTTAGGAGAGGACGATATTCGCAAAGTCTGGTCTAAGTTTAAAACCCAAAAGCTATGGGAGCAGATGTCTACCTCAAGTAGACGTCTGCCCTATCGAGCATCAGATGGCAAAACTTATCAACGAGAATATTCAAAAGATGGCGATTTGTATCTCATCGCTCAGCATTTGCGTGTCACTCATGCAAAACCTGTCTTAAATGAAATCCGCCAGTTTTTAGCAAAAGCAGGCGTTTTTGTTGATGAGATGCGCCGCGACGAAGATTTGATCGTGATTTCATCTCGTATGTCAGCCGATCAAATGCTGGATGCAACAGGCAGAGCCGCGTTACTCACACGCAAAGCCTACCGCGCACAAGGCAAAAGTGAAAAGTTGATTGACATGCGGCTTCAGGGAAAGATTCGATGGGAACAATTCACCGAAGAAGCGCCGTGAAGCCCCGCGCTTTAGCGATGGGGAGGTAAGGCGTAAAACTTGTATTTCCGCCCCTGATGTGTTAGAAGGCTCTTTGCACCTTAACAAAGGACTGAGAG
>DAOTUR010000682.1:0-19456 GCA_034436915.1 Anaerolineae bacterium | reverse complement strand
AGGCTGCCGCCGCAGGCACACCCGTGCTGCTGGTGTATTCCTCCAGCAAGCCGCCTGTGGCAAAGTTGCTGCGATCTACGCCCACCAGATAACGAGCGGGGGGCAGCTTATCGAACAGATAGTAGCCGCCCACGTCGGTGATATCGGTACGCAGGGCATCATCGGTGCGATCACCAATGATATTGATGTCATCGGGCACGCCCGGCGTGGCATCGTTGTCCAGATACAGGCTGACGTTGACGCTCTGGATGCCCACCTCAGCACCGTTGATCGTGCCGCTGTTGTCCGTGTCAATCCAGACGCGGTTGCCGAGAGAGCGGGGCGGCGGTATAAAGCCAAAGTCGAGCGTCAGGTTGCTGTCGCCATCGAGCTGACCGAACAGACCGCGATTGCCCGCTCCGTAGGTCGCCGTATTCGTGGAGATATCCGTCTCCTCAGTCGGTAAGAGCGGGGCTGTGAGCGGCTCGGTGTTGTAATAGAGCGTAAAGAGACTGCTGGAAATGCCGTTAGTGGCTGGCGCGGCATCGTCAATGCCGTTGTCATCCATATCCTCATTATTCTCGGCAGGCGGGGTGATTTGCACGCTGTCCAGGCTGCTGATGAGGTTGAGAAGCACGCCAGCGCCGGTAAAGTTGCTAGGGGCGACCTGTACACGATACAGTCCCGGCGGCAGACGATCAAATAGGTAATAGCCGCCGTTGGCGGTAGTGGTCGTGAGATAGGGCGTGGTGGCCTCGACGCCTGTAATTGTCCCGCTGTAGTCCGAGTCAAAGTACAGGTTGAGCAGTACACTGTCGATGCCTGCTTCGGTGCCGTTCTGGAGGCCATCATTGAACTGATTCAGATTGATCGGTGTCGGGGCGGCGGCAGCGCCATTATCTAACCAGACGCGGTTGCCCAGGCTCATCGGCGGGATAAAGCCAAAGTCGATGGTGAGATTGCTGTTGTCGTCGCTCTCGTTCCAGCGCCCGCGTGATCCGGGCGTGGGGCCGTCCCATCCGGTGGGGCCGTTGTTGGCTCTGGTGGCCGCGCCAGGGTCAGCCTGACCGCTCAGATCGGTTTCGCCCGTTGGCTCGCTGTCCACTGTCAGCACAATCGCGCCGCTGTTGACGCCGTTGAGATCAGGGCGGGAGTCATTGACGCCGTTGTCATCGCGGTCCGTCACGGGTGTGTTGGGGTTGCCCACGACAGTCCCGACGGTGGTCTCATCGCCTGTGGGGATGCTGCTGAACAGACCAAGCAGCGGCCCTGCGCCAACAAAGTTCGTCGCGGGCAGGCGCACAAAGTAGGTGCCCGATATCAGGCGGTCAAACAGGTAATAGCCCGTCGCATCGGTGGTGTCAAACGTGACCAGGGTATCCGGCGTTCCGCCCGTAAACTGGAAGCCCGCCGTTCCGTTTGTCTCGCGCCACAGCTCCACACGCACATTGGCGATGCCCAGTTCGTTGGTGTCCTGGATGCCATTGTTGATTGTGCCGCCGCCTGTGCCATCATCACGGAAGACGCGGTTGCCGATGCTCATGGGCTTGAAGAAGCCAAAATCGATAGTGAGATCACTGTTGCCATCGGTCTCGCCATGATTACCGCGTGAGCCGTTGGCAATGTTATCCGCTGGATTGCCGCTGCCTGCCTCGCCTGTGGGCAGGCCCACCAGCGGATTGGCTCTGAGATCAATCGGGGTGGAGAGGATGCCGTTGGGGGAGAGAGCCGCATCCTGTGGCGCGACACGATCCACGCCGTTATCGCGGTTGTCGAGATTGCTGCTGGCATTGTCGACATTGCCTGTGCTGCTGGTGTATTCCTCCAGCAGGCCGAGCGCGATGAAGTTGCTCTGATCTACGCCCACGAGATAACGAAGCGGCGGCAGATTCTCGAACAGGTAGAAGCCGTTTGCATCGGTGGTATCGGTGCGGATTGCCGCACCATCCGGCACACCGTCGCCATTGGCATCCAGATACAGGCTGACCGCGACACCCGTTGGCACAGGCAGTTCGCCGCCGTCAAGAATGCCGTTGTTATTCACATCGAACCATAAGCGGTTGCCGATGCTGCGCGGCGGACGCACGAAGCCAAAATCAATCGTGAGGTCACTGTCGGTGTCAGCCTCGCCAAAGCGTCCGCGATCCGTCTGCACCTGCGGATTGTTGGGGTCGGTTTCGAGGGCGGCTTCGGTCAGATACACAAGCTGAATCAATGTGCTGCTGATGCCATTGGTCGCCGGGGCTGCGTTGTCCACGCCGTTATCGTTGCTGTCGATCTGGTCAGTAGGTGTGGCCTGGGCTGCGGCATCGAAGCTGCTGATGAGGCCGTTCAACGGCTGGCCCGCGCCAAACTCACTCGACGGGATGCGAACCTGATAGCTACCGGGCCGCAGTCCATCGAACAGATAGTAGCCGTTGGCTGCTGTCGTGGTCGTGCGATAGCCCGTTTCACCTGCATCAGCGAAATCACCATCGTTGTTAATGTCGTAATCCAGGATGATATCGACGTTCGCAATGCCCGGATTGTCTAGGCCCGCTGTCGTCAGATTGCCATCATCCGTCGCGTCGATCAGGCCGTTATTGCGCGTGGTCGACCAATTAGCGGGATCGTTTGTGTCATCCAGCCACACGCGATTGCCTATGCTCATGGGCGGGATGAAGCCGAAATCGACGGCCACATTGCTCTCTGTATCGGCCATCGTGCCGAGCGTCCAGCGGCCAATCGAGTTCGGGCCATCCCAGACGGTGGGGCCGTAGATGCCGAGTGTTTGCGGATCGGCCAGCGGATCATTGGCATTGGGTGTGCCGGGGTCGGGTTCCAGGCTCAGATCGGTCTCACCTGTGACCTCGGGGACACCGCGTGCCAGAACAATCGCACCGCTGCGAACGCCGCTCAGGTCAGGGCGGGCGTTGGCGGGTTCGATGCCGTTATCATCAAGATCAGTGGCGGGTGTGCCGACAGCGCCTGCTGCGCCTGCCAGCTCTGTCCCGTTAAACGTGCTGCTGTGCCAGCCCCCCAATGGATCACCGACGCCGAACTCACTGGCCGGGATGACGACGAAGTACGTGCCGACATCGAGGTTGTCGAACAGGTAATAGCCATCCAGATTTGCGCCAGGGCGACCCAAGCCAACCGTACCCGCCGCCGTGATATCGAACTTGATCAACTCATTTGCGTCAGGCTGATTGTTGCCGTTGCCATCGCGGTACAGCTCCACGCGCACGCCGTTGACGCCCAACTCATTGCCATCTTGCAGGCCGTTATCGCGCATCAACGGTGTGAAGCCTGCGCCATTATTGCCATCATCATAGAAGATGCGATTGCCGATGCTGAAAGGTGAATCTGCGCCGCCGAAGAAGCCAAAATCAATCGTCAGGTCGCTGTTGAAGTTCGCTTCACCGCGTGTGCCGCGTGAGAATGCGCCATCACGCGGGTTGGCGCTCAGATCGCCTTCGTTGGTCTGCTCGTTGTACAGCAGCAGATTGATCGTTGCGCTCAGGATTTCGCCGGACGGTGGGACATAGGGCACTTCGTCCCATCCGTTGTCGTCGCTGTCGGTGATGCCTTCGGGCGGCGTGACGTAGACATTGGCTGGCCCGGTGCTGCTGCGGAGGTTAAACAGCGGCTGTACCGCGCCAAAATTCGATGCCGGGATGCCGACGACATAACGATTGTTGTTGGGGTTGGCATCCGGGAAGATGTTATCAAACAGATAATAGCCATCCGCATCCGTTAATTCGGAAGCAATGGCCGCGCCATCCGGCACGCCGTTCCCATCAAAATCGGCATACAGGTTGACCGTAACACCCGTGATACCAGGGTTGGTATTGTCTGGCGCGTTGATCGTGCCGCTGTTATCCGAGTCGCGCCACACACGGTTGCCGATGCTCAGGCGCTCCGGCACGCGGATACCGACCTTGCGCGGTTCTGCCGGGGGCAGGAAGCCTTCTATCGCGTTTTCCTCATTGATGGCGGTATGTGCGAATGAATTCCAGGCGATCTGCCCATTGCCATATTGGGCATCGTAGGAGAGCAGCATCGGCACGCGAAAGAGCATCCGTCCGCCGATATTAATGCGCGTGGCGGCATCAAAGTGAATGCGATAGGCGGTCACTGTGCGGGTATCAGCGGGCAGAATGGTCGACCAGGTATTGTTACAGGCCCCCTGCGCTGGATCATCGAAAACCTCTGTGCGGCAGGGATTCGGATCAATGCTGTATTCGATGATGGGCGTTCCACCCGTTAAGCCTGACGACGCGTCAAGGGTGACTGGCCCGGTCAGATAGGTGGCGAAGCGTGATCCACGCGGTGTGCTACTGAGGGGGCCGCCCGACCCGGTATCGCCAATGCGCGGCAGCATATCGTACAGGTAGTAATCCTGGCCCCTGACGTTGCCCGAATTGCGAACGTCGAGCAGGTATTCAAACTGATCATCATTGGGCGCAGCAGGCGTAAATGCGCCTGTGGGCGGCAGAGCGGTGAGAGGACTCTCTGGGAAGCCAAAGGCGACGCAGGGATAGCGCACCCAGAATTGGCCTGACGCGGCGGGATACTCAAAATAGTTGTTGGGATTGGTGCAGCTTTCGCCCGTTGTGGCATTGAGGATGTTATAGGATACGGTATTACTGTTATAGAGCGCAAACTCCGGGAAGCGCGGCGGGGTCGCGGCATAATTGCCGTTGCGAATCCACTTGAAACCCTCCAGCGCCAGCGCCTTGCGGACGCGGAAATCAAACCCGGTCTGGCAGACCTGTTCCGGGATGCCATCGCCATCGTCAATGCCAAAGCTGGTCTCATCCCCAAGCGTGCCGTTTTCGCAGATGGGCGTATCTGGCCCGATGAAATAGGCGGTGTTGGTATAGAACGGATCAGGGACAGGATTGGGGGCAACAGTCGGGGCAATCCGCACCGTAAAGCGCACAATCACATCCTGATCCGTGCCATTGGCGGTCATGGTAAAGGCTGTCGATCCGCTTGCAGACACGGTATTGGGCAAGCCGGCTGGTGCAGGTTGGACGGAGCCAACCAGAGGCGCTGTCTGCCAGTACCATTGCAGGTTGCTGCCTGTTTGACGGAAGAACGGCATGGGGTGGGGGCCGCCCGGCACATTGACGAATGTCACTGAATCCCAGCTCACAAATTCAAGCTGAGGTGGGAGGGTGTCAATAATCGATGGATTGACGATGGTATCGCCCAGGCGGGCACGCTCTGACAGACGCAAACGCAGTTCCAGCGGGAATTCCTGCAATGGCGTAAAGTCGGTTTGCCCAGTCGGAGAGGTTTTGCTGGTGTCGATGTTTGTGCCCGTCACACCGGGATCACCGAGGACATAGTTGACGCAGTTGGTCGCCGTGCCTGCTCCACCTGTAAAGGTGGCATTGGCGCAGTTGGGGTAAGTTCCTGGCGTGAATGCGGTGGTAAAGGGCGGGTTGGTACGCGGCGTGAAGACGATTTCCGGCGGTTCGCCCATCTGGAAGCCAAGCGGCAAACCGGGCTGGAATAGGGAGGGGCCGGGGCCATCAGGATCATACTCAAAAATCCAGCGCACTTCGCTGACGGAGCGCGGCGGAACAGGCAGCGGTGTGACGACGGTGTTTGCTCCAGTAAAGGGGCCGGACGTGGTGACACCGCCGATATCATCGGTGATACGAACTGTGGCCCGCACCGTGACAAAGGGCAGCAACGGATCTAGCACGGCCCAAGCGCCGCTCTGGATTTCCGTCACACGGACTTGTGTCTCATCAATATCATCAAAAAGCTCTAGATTGGGCGCAGGCACATTGCCTTGATTGGGATTCACATTCAGGAAGAAACGGCCTACGCCGCCTTCACCCACCGGGGAGCCGGAGATACTCTTCTGAGTGGAAACGTCCACAACCGGATTCACCAGATTAAAGGTCACAGTGGAGCCACCGCAGACCGTCGTACATTCGTTGGCATCAACGCTGACGCCGTTCGTCAACCCGGTTGTGGGGACGGAGAAGGTGGGGGTGTCGTAGCGCAGGATAATGGTTCGTGTGATGCAGGTGTTATTGGTCAAGGCATTCAGGACTTCGGCATCCAGGATGGCCCAACTGATCTGGGGGGGCGTCACTGTGCCGCCGCCATTATCGAGGACGGTTGCGCCTGTGGGATAGGTATCAGTGATGGTCAGCCCGGTATACGGCAAAACGCCAATGCGCGTCACAGGGCAGACGGTGATGTTGTAGAGGGTGGGTTGGCCCGTCGTGGGGTTTTGTGGCGGCACAGGGATGACCTGGGCTTTGGTGTACGTCCAATCACTGCCGTTCGCAGCGGGTGGGAGCGGGGGCAGCAGGGTGATTGTGACGGGTGGGAGAGGAACTGGGACAGGATCGCCCGGTATGTCGCCCTGCGTCACATCGCCCGTGAGACTATTATCGAGCGTGCCTGGCACGGCATTCAAATCGACGCGCACTGTGATCAGGAACTCGACGATTTCACCATCCTGAAATTCACCTGCGCCGACCTCAGCCCCACGTTTGTTGCGGATGGTCAATTCGCCTACTGCTGGAGTGTCATTCTGGTAGACGTATTTGATCGCGGCACTCGCGGCAGGCGCAGGTTCAACCGGGCCGCTGATGCCAACCAATGTCAAGCCGGGGGGCAGGTCATCGATCAATGTCAGATCGCCGCATGAATTCGTCAGGTTGTTACAACTGGCAGTCACACGATACTGAAAGGTTTGTCCGGTTTTGACCTGTGTTAATCCGCCGACAACAGTCTTGCGGATACGCAGCGGGTTGGACTGGGCCTGAGAAGGGATGACGCTCCCCCATACCATGACCAGCAGCACAAGTAAAGATCCGATGAGGTGAGGCCAGGAGCGATGATGGATATTTCGCACAGTGTTTTCCTTTGTTAGATGATGAGACGTGCTGACTTTGTATGACGTAAAGCCATGTTTGAGATGATGGCCGATGTTGTTGTCGTTTAGATTCACGTTTTGAAATAATGGCACTGGCGCGTACTGAAGATAATTTCTAATGACCGCGCTATCATCAACCAAACTAACCGAATGTTCACCCGTTTCTTATTCTCAGCATACCCTTGAAACACGATTAGCGCAAGATGAAAATGACGATTTATTACATACGCAAACATAACCTCCGTCTTGGAAGTAAGTTGCATAATAAGGAAAATCCGTAAACCTTGCTGACATTACCATCCTTTAAAAGGATAGTTTGAAAATGGCCTTTATTCCGTAAAGATTTAGAAGGTTGTGTTTATGATTGTAATGTTATATGACCAGATGGGGAGATAGAAAATTGTATTCACCTATAATAATAACCAAATGGCCCGTTCCCTACTCCATTGGGTACAAAGGAGATAGAACGGGCTGCAATTGTCTCAATTTGGTTTGTCTAGCGGTTCGGACGGCGGCCCTGATCGTCTAAATGGAAACTCACGCTCGCCATACGACGCATGATATCTTCGGCCTCATCTCGTGTGGCGAAGCGCGGAGTCGAGCGGTCTTCGATGATGGTCGGCACAAAATTGAGCTGCACATGTCCATTGGCTTGAAAGGTGATCAGGGCAATCGCGCCCTGATCGATCCATCCACCGCCTTTTTGATCGAAGATAAAATTGCCCAGGGAATAGATAATTGGCTTGTCGTGATAGATCTCAACCCCTTGCAGCCAGTGCGGATGATGGCCCACCACCACATCTGCGCCTGCATCGATGGCAATTTCTGCGAGATTGCGCTGGCGGCTGTTTTGCAGCAGTTGATACTCGATGCCCCAATGAAAACAGACGATCAGATAATCGACCTGATCGCGCAGGTTCTTAATTTGCGCCTCAACATCCTCGGCTCTGGCGCGGCTGACCCAGCGTGTGGCGCTAATGTCATTAAACCCTAACAATCCGATGCGCTTGCCCTGCACCTCAAGGATGACATTTGTGCGCCCCGTCACGTCAATGCCCGCCTGATTCAAAATCTGCTCCGTCTCAAGCACACCTTTCTGGCCGCTGTTCTCCGCATGATTGTTTGCCATATTCGCCACATCGATGCCTGCGGACACAAGCGCTGCCACTGTGCGCGGATCACCACAGAAATCCTTCGTGCGATAGCGCAGCGGGCAGCCCGTCACCAGAGGGGTCTCCAGATTGACCCAGGCAAGATCGGCTTGCGCGAGATAGGCCGCGACCTGGGCAAAGGGGAAGGTGAAATCTGATCGTTCGACCATGCGGGCATTGATGGTGCGGGCCAGCAGCACATCGCCCGTCGCCATGATCAGGATATCGTCGGGCGCACGCTGGGCCAGCAGGCTCTGAGGATCATGATAGGTAAAAATATCCGGCGGGAATGGCACGTCATCCTGTGCCTGATTGATGGGAACGGATACGAAAAACACAAACAACAGGATGAGTGCTGACACGGGTCTCATCCTGCTTTGAGGGGTTTCTCGCGTCAATAGCTGTGCGAGAAGATATGGTTTGAGGCTAATCAGCATGATTCCTTAGACAGACAGCAGGCGTTTGGGAATTTTGCACACCATCGTATAGGCCGGATCAAACATGTTGCCAAGTGCGTATTCAACGCCGTAGCCCATGAGCAGATTGGCTTCATAGGCCGAGTAATGATAGCGCTGCTGGAGCCACATCAGCATCTCGGTGGTGGCATTCTGCACCGCCTGTTCCAGGGGCCGCGCATTGCCGACAGTGAAGATGTACTCAGCATTTTCGCCATGCGGCCAACCGCTGCATACCCCTTTGAGCACATCCACTGTGAACTGCACTTCAAACGAGGTTTCGATGCCTGTGCCGCACATCTCGCCATCACCTTGCAGCGCATGACCATCGCCTAGATGAAACAGCGCACCCGGCTGGAAGACAGGAAAAGAGACGGTTGTCCCGGCCACGAAGCCGTTGTAATCCATATTGCCGCCATGTTCGGCTGAGGTGGCAGTGGAGATGGCCTGTTCATCAACAGGGGCCACGCCGAAGCAGCCTAACATCGGGCGCATGGGCAGGGGGAGTGATCCCAGCTTGCCGACAGGATCGCGCAGTGAAGCCGTATTCGTCGCAAGATCCAGCCGCCAGTGAATCGGCTCATTTTGGGTGGGCAGATTCGTCACGGCGGAGGGATCAACCACATTGCTGGCAAGGCTGGTGCGTCCCCATCCTGTCGCCCGATTCGGCGTCAGGCGATCCAGATGGACAACCAGCGTATCACCCGGCTCAGCGCCATCGATATAGAACGGCCCGGTCATCGGGTTGCCTCTCTCTGTCGCCTGCTGTTCATTGGCATCTAATCCCCACGCATCAACCGTCGTGGTGATCACGCTGTCGCCAGGGGCAATATGCAGGACAGGGGTATGGGAGCCGATGGTGCGATAATAGTGCTTTGGAATAAACGTATGTGTCGGCACGTATGCCCTCCATTTGCCAAGGACCAATCTATAGACAGGTATTTTAAGGCGTCTGCCCTCGTTTGCACACAGTTCCTATCGACATTTATGTTGTCTTGATTCGAGATACAATAGACATCAGCAATCCTGGTGTGGATAATTGTAAATAAATCTGTCCAATAAACCTCCTACAGGTTATAGTAATAAGGATTCGGTGTAAATAATCATGTCTCACGATGACATACTCAAGACTATTCCGGTTATTCTGATGACGGCATCCGTCAATCTGGAGCCGTCCGGAAAATATTCCAATCTCATCCAGTATGTGACCAAACCCGCCAGCGTCAGTATCATCCTGGATGCGCTGAAAGCGGCGCTGTCTTAACGTCCATAACATTAAGGAAGGCGGAGACATTGATGAGGCCCTCTAACAGACACGATGAATTTTTGTCGGAGAATGAATTCCCAACAGAGCGCGATGTTGAGAAGTTCGGCGATGAGTCGCCTTGGGACAATGATGCGCTGACGATTGGGATGGTGGGCAAGCGCAAGAAGAGCAAGCGAGGCTTCTGGACACGGCAGCGGATTATGATGGCGCTCATTATGCTGGTGATCATTGCCGCCATCGTCCTGCCACTGCTTGTGCCGCTGCTGCGCGGCCTCTAAACAAAAAGGACGCAGATATCTGCGTCCTTTTGTGATTTTGTGATTTTGGTATCGGGAAAACTATTTTGCCAGCGCTGTTGTTGTGGGGCAGACGCTTGTTTCTGAGTCGATCAGGAACTGTTCGCGCTGCAACGCTGTCAGCACGGGGATATAACGATTGCTGCACACAAACGCGATCAGGGACTCAGGCGTATCCAAACGCCATTCATACAGCCCAATTCCCATCGCATCATCAGTGAGAGCAACTGTGAAAAGGTGGGTTCCATTGGGACTGGGCAAGATGTTGGAAGGCTGAATCGGGAACGACGTGATCTTGTCGCCTGTTTCGAGGCTCCACAATGGCAGCTCTATGTTATCTGTTGCGTGGAAGCTCAAACCAAAATCGATACCCGAAGGAAGACGAACTACCCCCGCGGCGCCGACCGCCGCCTTCACTGTGAAAACACTCTTTCCATCCGATGAGAATATCAACTGCGCTGGCGCTGGCATCAGGTTGGGCAGCGTCTTGAGATGTGTCCCCGTCTCAACATCCCAGATATGCAGTTGGTAATCATCACGCCCCTGGACATCACTCGCAGGTTTGGTGGTGATGAACTGCTTTCCATCGGGTGTGAACCACACCCCACTGCTCATCTCATCCAGATGCAGCAGTTCCTTTCCGCTCTCAATACTCAACATCGAGATGAGGTTGATGGTTTTATCCTGCTTCTCGTCATAGGCCGATGAGGACATGAGCAGGCGTGTTCCATCCGGGCTGAGAGCTAATTGCGCCAGTGGCAGCGCGGGGTATTCACGCACGAGTTTGCCGCTGGCAATGTCGCGCAGCTCAATGTGTGATATGTATTTGGAATTGGAGGGATCGTCGGAATCTCTTGTGGTATAAGCCAACAAGATACGCTGACCATCGGGGAGAAATAAGGCTGTGTTAAAAGTCTCGAAGCGCGGGATTGTCCATGTTTGCAGCGGCTGACCTGTGCTCATACTCGACACTTCAAGCGTGGCCTCCTGCGTCATGCCCTGATCGTCTAGCGTGAGCAGATCCTGGAAAATCTTTCCCTCACCCCCGTTCGGATCATTGAAAACAATCGGATAGCACACCGCATCCTGATTTTTGGGCCGTGTCAGCGCGACACGGACGGTTTCTTTCAGCGTTTCGGCCTCGCGTGTGACGATATCACAGCCCTCGCTGAAAATGAGCGAATGCCCATCTGCGGATAGCCCTACTAGAAGGGCGGTATTGTCTAAGAGATTATATTCGACCAGATTGCCAGGGATCACATCCCATTCCATGATTGTGCCAGGAACATCGGCGGAGATGACGGCCTTATCACCGCGCACAAAATCCGCAAAGGCGACGTTGCTGGAATGTCCTCTAAAGCGCGTGAGGAGCTGGCCCGTTGAACGCTGCCAGATGATGACAGTGCCATCACTACTGGCTGTCACAATCTTGCTTCCATCCTTGCTGTAACGGAGGCTGGTGATACTATCATTCTCGAAATGACCATTGAGAGTGTGGAGGAGTGCGCCATCTGGAATGCGGAACGACTCCGGTGATCGGGTCGCAACGGTGAATTCTGTGGAATCGGAACTGAAGCGCAGATTTGTCGCATAGGCCGTTGGGAAGGTTAACTCGACTGTATCCGTCTCGGTATCGATCAACGTCGCCTGCATAACGTAAGGATCATCTGTGGGGGCAACCATGCCCATCCATTTGAGATCCGGGCTGAAGCTGGCCGTGCCTTCCGTGTCAAACTCCTTGAGCTTTTCGCCTGTCTCAATATCCCACCAGACGGCTTTGCCATTGGGCAAATAGCTGATGATCACCTTGCTATCGCCGCTGAGTTGGATATCGGAGACGCCGATGCCCGTATCGAAACTGCGAACAAGGTCGCCCGTCTCGGCATCGTACAAACCCATGAAAATCGGTTGATACGAGGCATCGGCGGCTTCATCATCGCCCGCCAGAATCACATGTTTGCCATCCGGTAGATACACTCCTGTCAGGATGTATGCAGGCACCTCTGGAAATTCGAGATCGACCTGGCCTGTTGCCAGATTGATACGCTGGTTGAGGACGACGACGAACTGTCCATCTGGCGCAACCGCTGGATAGCGCTCAAATGGGAATGCGTCTGATGGCGATGGAATATAGTTATAATGGATGCTGCCGGGGCGATAGGCAATCGTTTGCAGCGTCTTGAAAATTTCCTCCGGCACATACTCACTGCGCGTGGCTTCCAGGGCCAGTGCCACAGCAATCGGCTCGTTGCCCGGCTGCTGGGCCGCCGCTGAAAGGGCGTGACTCTGTGCGATTTCTTCATCGCGTCTGGACTGCGCCAGGGCCGTGAGGGCGATACCCTCCTGGCGACGGGCCTCACCCGCTTGAAACAGGGCGACCACCGCCGCAATCGCGGCCAGCACCAGCAGCACGCCAATGACGCCCATAAAGCGCTGCTGCTGGCGGCGCTGAATCTTGCGGCTGGTGTGAATGTATTCACTTTGCAGCGATGTCGGAGACGGATTTTTGGCGACAGCGGTCATCTGCCAGCCTTCAGCCTTCTCAATTTCCGCGCCTTTGAGCACGTAACTGGGATTTTTCTGGCGTTTGTCCCATTCAATCGCTCGCAGCAGCAAGCGGGTATGTTCGCGGCTGTGTTCATAATCGGCTTCCAGCGCCAGAATGACTTTTTTGAACGCCTCATCAAAGGGGTTCTCCTGGCCCGCATGAGGGCAGAAATACACCCAATTGATATGACCGATACCTTCGGGCGGGGGAGTTGGCTCAAATTTTTGCAGGATGATCGGGATAACGCGCTTTTTCAGGCGCAGCGCCTCACGCAGTTCCATGATGCAGTATTCCGACTCAATATAATTGGGGCTGAGGATTGCCACCATCGCGTTCGCCCCCTCGATGCCGCGCTGGATTTCGTCGGAGAAGCCTTCCACGCCGGGCGGGATATCCTCCCAATCGACCCAGATTTCGCGGCCTGTGGCTTTGAGGGCCTCGGTAATCTTTTTGGCAAAATCAACATCTTTACGCCGATACGATACAAATACATCGCTGTTTTGCATACTTCCCCTTTATATTGGGTGATGTCTCGTCAAAAACTCGTCCCGCATGGCTAAAACTCACCTTATTCTAAGGTGTAAGTGTTCAATAGAGAATATATAACGGAAAATAAATAAAATACCTTGCCGTTTTGGACGGCAAGGCATTTGCATCGTGTGTCATGGTCGGTACAACAACGTTATATGACGGTTTGGACAACCATCGGTTCGACAGCGAAGAGTGTGGCAAGCCGATTATACGACTGCCGCCGCGCCTCATGATTGTGGATCATCGTCAGAATCATCAGTTCATCGGCCTGTGTTTGCTCAATCAGCGGCGCAAGCCGGGCCTGTACCGTCTTCGGACTGCCGACAATATGACGTTCGCGCACTGATTGAAATACGCGGCGTTCTTCATCATTCATACGATAGGCTTTGACCTCATCGGGGCTTTTCATCGGCCCTGGTGTCAGCCCTGCATACAGGCTAAAGAAGGCAAATGTCACGGAGAGGGCGAGGTCTTCGGCTTCTTCGTCGGTATCGGCGCAAATGACGGACGCCGCCAGAATCGCATGGGGACGCGGAAATTCTTCTGACGGCGTAAAGCGTTCCCGATACATCGTCATGGCCTGGACTGCCGCTGCGCCATTGATGTGATGGGCAAACGAGAAGCCTGTCCCCATCGCTGCTGCAAGCTGTGAACTAAAGCCGCTTGAGCCAAGCAGCCAGATCGGAGGTAGTTTCACGTCCTGGGGATACGCCCGCACCGATCTAAAGGCATGATAGGCGGGGAAATCTCCAGCGGCGAACGCCTGCAACTCCGCCAATGCCTGCGGGAAATTATCGGCTCCGCTGGCTTGCTCGGAACGGCGCAGCGCCAGCGCTGTCCGCATATCCGTGCCGGGCGCACGCCCAATGCCAAGATCGATACGATCCGGGTAGAGCGCTTCCAGCAGCTTGAACGACTCAGCGACTTTTAAGGGCGCATGATTGGGCAGCATGACGCCGCCAGACCCGACGCGGAGATGCTGTGTCTCACGGGCGATCTGCCCGATCATGATATCGGGCGTTGTGCTGGCAATGCCCGGCGAATTGTGATGTTCCGCCAGCCAATAGCGGGTGTAGCCGCGTGCATCGGCAAAGCGAGCAAGGTCAATGCTGTTGCGAAGCGCCTGTGAGCTGTTTGAGCCGGATACAATCGGCGATACATCAAGGATGGAGAGTGGAAATGCCATCGAGGGAAGTGCCTTTATTCTTATCAACACGGATCATGTCTCAGACGAGCAGGCAGTCGGGTCTATTACGTGCCTGTAAAAGGACTGTATGGCCGAGGCCATGTTGATGATTTATACGCCAATAACACAAGCCCTCATCCAAAAATCACAATGACAGCGCCGCAATAAGAATTACAAATGCCCAATGTCTACACCTATCTTCCGTGTTATTCGTTATACTTGCCGCATAACGTGTCTTGGGAAGAATAGTCTGGGTCGAGCGATAGGTATAATGATATGAGTGCAGCAAACGCCGTGCCGGTTATGATCGATAATCGTTATATTCTTCAGGATCGACTGGGTTCCGGCGGGATGGGAACTGTCTATCTGGCACACGATCTTTTGACGCGCCAGCAGATCGCTATCAAGCATCTCACAACAACCGCTGAGAAGCTTCAGTTTCATAGTCGTACTGATGCGTCCAATCTGCATCTGGCGCTGGCTCAGGAATTTCGCACGCTGGCGACGCTGCGGCATCCGCACATTATCAGCGTGTATGATTTCGGCTTCGATAAAGACAATTTACCCTATTACACAATGGAGTATCTTCCTGAAGCCCAGGATATCGTGACGGCTGGGAAGAATATGAGCTTCTCCGAAAAGGTGACGCTGGCGATTGAGATGCTCCAGGCGATCAAATATTTGCATCGGCGCGGCATCCTGCATCGAGACCTCAAACCCGATAACGTGCTTGTGGTCGATAATCGTGTCCATGTGATGGATTTTGGTCTTGCCATCGAAACGAAGACCGCAGCGGGTCGCTTTGGAGCCTCCGATGTGGTGGCTGGAACGGTGGCCTATATGTCACCGGAACTGTTCCAGGGCAATGTCGGCAGCAAACAGGCCGATCTCTGGGCAGTGGGCGTGATTCTGTATGAACTGCTCATTGGTCGCTATCCGTTTAACAAGACATCGATCACGGCGCTGATTATGGCGATCATCGAAGATCCGGTTGATTTCAAATCGGTCTACGATGCCCCGCGCATCTTTGCCGTCCTGCTGCGCCTGCTTGAGAAGAAGCCGCAAGATCGCTATGAAGATGCCAATCAGGTCATCATCGATCTGGCAAAGGCTGCTGATCAACCTCTGCCGCCTGAAACGCACGAAATCCGCGAAAGCTATCTCAAAGCCTCGCATTTTGTGGGGCGCGAACAGGAGATGACAACGCTCAAGGGGGCGCTTGAAAAGGCCCAGACGGGCGCAGGCAGCGGTTGGCTCATCGGCGGAGAGAGCGGCGTGGGCAAATCGCGTCTGCTGGAAGAGGTTCGCATCAGCGCGATGGTGGATGGCTTCTGGGTGCTGCAAGGCCAGGCGACGACGGAGGCCGGCACGCCGTATGAACTGTGGCGCGAACCGCTGCGGAAACTCTGTTTGCGGGCCGAGTTGTCTGAGGAGGAGGCGGGCATCCTCAAGGGCCTGATCCCGGATATCGAAGAGCTTCTGGGCCAGACCGTGCCGGAGCCGCCCGAAGTCGATGAGCAGTCGGCGCAGGCACGCCTGATGGCGATCATCGACTCGATGTTTCGCCAGCCCAAACAGCCGATGCTGCTGCTGTTTGAAGATATCCAGTGGGCGAAAGATGGCATCGGTCTTCTGTCGTATCTGGCAAAGCTGCTGCATGAACTCCCGTTGATTATCGTGGCGACGTTTCGTGATGAAGAGTCGCCCGATCTTGCCAGCCGCTTGCCGAATATGCAGCTTCTGTCTCTCAAACGGCTGGACTTCGACACGATTTCGCAGCTTGCGACGAGCATCCTCGGCCCGTCGGCGGAGCAGGAGCATGTGATTGACTTCCTGCATCGGGAGACGGAAGGCAATGTGTACTTCCTGATCGAGGCGATTCGCGTGCTGGCGGAACAATCAGGACGCCTGGATCAGATTGGACAGGAGACGCTACCGAGAAGTATCTTTGCCCAGGGCATCTATACCATCATTCAGCATCGTCTGGCACATGTCTCGGTTGAGGATCGGCCTTACCTGAATTATGCGTCGGTGATCGGACGTGGCATTGATCTTGCGATCATGGCACAGACCTTCCCTGAATTGGATGTCGAGGCATGGTTATTGCGCCTGGGCGAGGTCAATATTCTTGAGGTCAATAACAATCACTGGCGTTTTGCCCACGATAAACTGCGCGAAGTGCTGCTCGCTGAACTGATGCCCCAACAGCTTCAAGGCCATCATGCCAGTATCGCTGATGCCCTGGAGCAGGTCTATCCGACGTCCCAGAGCGGGCTGCTGGCCTATCATCTCGAACGTTCGCTCGATCTGATGCACCCCGAGATGGCACGGATGGAGAAGGCGATTTTTGCGATGGCACGCGCTGCTGATCTCAGCTTGAAAACCTTCGCTCATAATCAGGCGATGGAGCTGTATCGGCGCGTGCTGGATCTGGAAAAGATTCATCGGCAGTGGGCGGCGGAAGGGATCGATCATGCCGCCGCGCTGCCAGAAACCCAGGTGGCGGCGTGGCATGTTCAGCTTGCGACAGCACAGTTTATGGCCTTTATGTACTCAGACACCAAAGATAACCTGGAAATCGCTCTGAAGATGCTCGATCAGCCTGTCCCCACCAGCACCGGGGCGGTGGGGCGTGGGATTTTGCAGCAGGTGGCGCAGCAGCTTCTGCATCGCCTGTTCCCAGGGCGATATCTGAATCATGTCTCGGATGAGATGCAGAGTCATCTCAAGCAGGTCGCGGAGATCATGAACAGCATCGGCACAGCCTATTATATGACGGGCAATTCCCTCAATAGCCTCTACACATCGCTGGGGAATCTCAATATCAATGAGCGGCTTGGCCCATCTGGTGATCTGGCCCAGGCGTATGCCCAGATGTGTCTGATTGCCGGCAGCATGGGGTTGCGCCGTCTGGCAGATTACTACTATAACAAGGCGATTGAGACGCTTCCTTATGCCAAATCCTCAGAATCGCAGTCGGGCGTGTATATCCTGACGAGTGTTTACTACATTGGTCAGATGGATTACAAACGGGTGCGTGAAGATACTCTACGCTCCATCGATATTTTGATGGCGCATGGCAACAGTTGGGGCGCGGGCTACAGCCGCCAGATTTATGCGCTGACGTTTTATGGAGAAGGCGACTATGACACCGCCTATCGCCTGCTGGAGGAGATTCTCCAACTGGCGCAGGAAAAGCGTAGCTTGCAGCATGGCTATACGGCGTATACATGGCTGGCGCGGATTGATTTGGTTCGCGGCCATAAAGAGGCGGCGATGTACAAAATTGAACAGGGGTTGATTATGCTGCAAGAGCTGCAATCCAAAGATCAATCGGTAGTCGATCCCTGGGCCTTAGCCGCACAGATCTTTTGCCATAACGGAGCCTATGAGCGGGCGTATCAGGCGACAGAAATCGCCAGTAAACTGGCCGTTGAAAATCGGATTACGGGGCAGTGGGGCAAGCACGCTTTCCCGGCGTTGATCGATGCCTATCTTACTCTGCGCGATCATACGCATCTGCTGCCTGTGGACGCGGCGCAGCTTCTTGAAAAAGCGAAAAAATCCCTGCGCTCTCTGCTCACACTGCCGGATACGATGGGGAAAATTATGTCTTATCACTCGGCAGGCCGCATCGCCTATGCCGAGGGCAAGAAGAATCGCGCCTACAAAGCCTGGCAGCAGGGCATCGCTGAGGCCAAAAAACGTGGCCTCCCACTGGAAGAGGCACGGTGTCATCGGGCGCTTGGAGAGTATCTGCCAACCTCCAACCCGCATAAAAAGGCGCATCAACAGGCCGCAATAGAGATTTTGACGCGCCTGAATGCGCGTTTCTATCTGACGGATGCTGAAGTTTAATCTTTTACTGAATGGGAGACGAGACATTTGTACAGCGAAAAATGGGTTCAACCTCTGACAGAGATGCGGAGTAAGGGCGATCCCCTCGCCGATGCCATTGTTGAGTTGGTCTATCAGCATGGCGATCTCGAAGCGGTCAACGATATCCTCCGCACTCTGGTGAAAAACGATGGCATCCTCGATGCCAACATGCATCCTGAAATCAGGAATTTCCTGGATCACTCCAATGATCTTCCGCCCTGGGCCGACCTCGCCAAGCTCCAGCATGGTAGCGCCATCTTCAACATTCATGCCCTGCAAATGGTGATGATGCTGTTTGCGGCCTCTCTGCCCACGCTGTATGCCGCTAAGAAAGGTGCAGAGGTGCTCGTGCTGACGGATCGCATGGTGGAATACACTCTGCTGGAACGGCGCATTATGGAGACCGCCCAGTTTGTAATGGATGTGACAGAAGAGAATGCCTTTACGCCCGACGGCATGGGTATTATCGCGGTGCAAAAAGTCCGTCTCATCCATTCCGCCATTCGCTGCTGCATCAAATTTGATCCCACATGGGCCACAAAATGGGACAATGAGTGGGGCTGCCCGATTAATCAGGTCGATCTGGCCGGGACGATGCTGTCATTTTCGACGACTGTGCTGGAAGGACTATCACGCTCCAGTGTAGGTCTCTCCCTGGATGAAAAAGAAGCCTATTTACATCTGTGGATGGTCATCGGGCATTTGCTCGGCATTGATGATGCCTTGATGCCCGCGAATTACGCCGATTCGATTGATATGATGGACACGGCCTTGAAACTGAATCATGCCCCTTCCGCAGGTGGGCAACTGCTGGCGAAGGTGCTGGTGGAATTCTTGCATCGCCATATCCCCGTCTACAAATCGTATATCACGGGTGTCATGCGCTACTGGATCGGGAATTTTGCGGCGGACTGCCTCAACCTGCCAAAATATCGCTGGACGATGAGCATTTTTCAGATTCAACGGCTGGTCTGGGCAATAGAAAGCCGTTTTCAACGCGAGATTCCCTTCGTTGGTGCTTTTAGCCGTCGACTCAATCGCCGCCTCTTGCTTGCTATCTTAGACCTCGAACGTCAGGGTAATCGTCCGCCGTTCCGCCTTCCCAACAGCCTGCGTGATCAACTCAATTTTTAATTAATGGAGAAAAGGGAAAGACTTCACCGAAGAAGCGCCGTGAAGCCCCTCGCTTTAGCGATGGGGAGGTAAGGCGTAAAACTTGTATTTCCGCCCCTGATGTGTTAGAATGCTCTTAGCACCTTAACAAAGGACTGAGAG
>DAOTUR010000681.1:0-28794 GCA_034436915.1 Anaerolineae bacterium | reverse complement strand
CTCTCAGTCCTTTGTTAAGGTGCTAAGAGCCTTCTAACACATCAGGGGCGGAAATACAAGTTTTACGCCTTACCTCCCCATCGCTAAAGCGCGGGGCTTCACGGCGCTTCTTCGGTGATATCTTGTACAATGGAAAGAGTCAACTCTGATCTCGTCCCACTCAAAGGCCATCTTCGTGTCAGTCACAGCTTCAGCCGCCTCAGCGCAGCGGGCCATTCCGTCGCGTGTCCTCCTCGTGATTGTTGCGGGCCTTCTCGCCATTTCGTCAGCCGCCATTTTGATCAAGAGCGCCCAGGCCGAGCATATCCCCTCGCTGGTGGTCGCGGCTGGTCGCCTGGGGCTGTCAGCGCTCCTTCTCACGCCCTTTGCGCTGGGCGGCTATCGCTTTCGCATCCTCCCGCCTGATACACCGCGCCCGATTCCGAGCGGGTCTGTCGATGCCTCTAAGCAGGTGATCCTCACGCGGCGCGATCTGGGCCTCATTTTGGCAGCGGGTTTATTTCTGGCAGTGCATTTTGCGACCTGGGTCACATCCCTGGAATACACATCGGTGCTTCTGAGCGTGGTCTTCGTTACCACCGGGCCGATCTGGGTTGCCATCATGGAAGTGGTCTGGCTTCGCACCTCCCTCCCGCGCAGTGTCGTCTATGGGTTAGCGCTGGCAATCCTGGGCGGCATGATCGTCGGACTCGGCACAGTGCTTACGAGCAGTTCCGCCACACAAGCCGCTCCCCTGGATCAGCTTGTGATTGGGGCCGTGCTCTCGCTGGCCGGGGCCGTGACCTTTGCCGCCTATATCACGATTGGGCGGCGGCTGCGGGCGTCCATCCCGATTATCCCGTATATCTGGCTGATCTACAGCGTGGCCGGGATTGCGCTGCTGCTCGGCGTCCTCGTCACGCGCCAATCGCTCGTCGGGTATTCCTCGTTGGGCTATCTGCTGCTGCTGGGGTTGGCGATCTTCCCGCAGCTCATCGGCCATTCCTCGATGAATTACGCCGTCGGCTATTTGCCCGCCACCCTCGTCAGCACAATGGCACAGTTGGAACCCGTCGGCAGTGCGATTCTGGCGTTCGTCATTCTGCATGAGACGCCGCTGCCTGTTCAGATCGTGGGAAGCGCTGTGATTTTGATCGGCGTCCTCGTCGCCACTCTCTCACCCCGCCCATCGTCCTCGGAGACCTCTGCCGCATGACAACGCTCTCACCCTCTCTCGATACCTCAATGCCCGCAGCCGCCCCAGGCCGCTGTCAATCCCAGTTTGATCCTGGTGATCACGCTGTGCGCGGCCTCATTTGGCGCGATTTTCATCCGCTTCGCCCCGAATGAGGGCATGAATCCGGTGCTGATCGTCGCAGGGCGGCTGTCACTGGCCGCGCTGTTCTATACGCCGATGGTGTGGTTGTGGCATCGCCCAACATTGGCGAAGATGTCACGGCGCGTCGTCATTTATTCGATGATCGCAGGCGTGTTCCTGGGGCTGCATTTCATCTTGGTTTCGTTCTCATTGCAACAAACGAGCGTGCTGGTCAATCAGGTATTCAGCAATATCAGCCCGATCTGGGTCGCGCTGCTGGAGATGTTTCTGCTCAAGGTGCGCCAGTCACGCTGGGTGTGGTTGGGGATTTTCATCTCGATTCTGGGCGGCCTGATCATCACCTTTGGCAATTCCAGCGGCGCACAGAATCACGGCAACATCATCGTGGGCAGCCTGATGGCGCTGGCCGCGTGCTGTATGGGGTCGATCTACATGGTGATTGGACGGTGCGTGCGGGCTGAGGGGTATCGCTCATTCCGTATGTGTGGATTGTGTTTGGCATGGGGGCGATTACGGCTCTGATCATCGCGGTGCTCTCCGGCGTGCCGCTGACGGGGCACACGCCCAAAGCCTATTTCTGGGTGCTTATGATTGCCTTGATCCCGCAGCTTGTGGGGCATTCGGGCTATAATTATGTGGTGGGCTATTTCTCTGCGACCTTCATCAGCATCGTCAGCTTCACTATCATCGTGTCCTCCGCCATTCTCGGCTATCTCCTCTTCCGTAATCATTCAGCTATCCATGCGATGAAAGCGGTTGTAGGGGTGCGATGTATCGCGCCCTGATTGATTTGTAGGAGATTTGGCTTGGGCAGGATGCATCCTGCCCCTACAAACCCGCGATTCTCACGGATAGGTGAATGATTACCCTCTTCCGCGAAGTACCGGGCGTGTCGCACGCCATTGGCGGCCTTGTGATCATTCTGGGTGTGGCGCTGGTCGTCATCGGGCAGAATCGGTCAGACGCAATCAAAGAACTATGGCACAAAATGACGCGGGGGGCGTAGGAGACATGCACCCCTCACCACCCCCTGCCACGATGATAATAACAAATATCGCAAGACGGTTTGTAGGGACATGGCGTGCCATGTCCCTACGACCAGTGGCGGTTACTATCCTTGTGAGAGAGGGGTTGCAATTATTACGGCAAAATCCCGCCCAATGTATTCTTGCCCGGCCAGATATCAAACGCGGGAACAGGGCTATTAGGCGGCGTGAGCGGCTGCAACAGCGTCTTGAGATCGCCGCTTTGCATCAGGTCTTGCAACGTATAATCCACCAGCAGACGAAAATCCATATCATTGCGCGGCACAGCAAACGCCATGTAGCTCTGGCTGTACCACTTGTCCAACTTTGTGACAGGATCAACCACCAGTTCCAGATCGGGGTTTTGCGCCACATACGAGATCAGCTTGAGGCTGTCGCCATACAGGACATCAGCATTTTTATCGACGAAGACCTTCTGGGGCGCATCGGCCTCCCCTGTCTCAAACAGCGAGATATGTGCGCCAATGCTGTCCGCCCACGCCTGCGCCCGATCTTTCGACCCGGCATCTGAATCGAGAGTGGCAACCCAACGCCCACGCAGATCATTAAAGCCCGTGATCTTGTCCTTCTTCATCGCCAGCAAGCGATCTCCATGCATGAGATACGGCTGCGTAAAATCAACCTGCCCCACCGAGTTCCAATCGAGCGGGATGCCTACTGCCAGATCGACCATGCCCGCCTGTAACAACTGCATCGGGTCACCCTGGACATACTGCACCGTCACACCCCAGCGCGATGCGATTTTCTCAATCAGCGCTTTATGGAAGGTAGCGAGGCGTTTTTCAAGATCAGGCGCGGTGTCCGGGATGGTGTCGGGCAGACCCGCCACGCGCAAAATTTTCTCAGCGCTCAGGCGCGGCACGATATACTGCTGCGGGAACGGCACATCATTGCCAAACAACGCTGGCTTTGGCGCATCCGTCCCGATGTTGGCCCACTGACCGAGGGCATCGGTAGGCGGCTCTTTGCCAGGGAAATACTGCTCATACAGCGGCTTGAGTTTGCTCTTGGTCGGATTGAGTTTGTAGTCCTGGAGCAGATATTGCAGCGTGCGATTGACCAGATTGCGGAAGTTGATATCCTGGCGCGGAAACGCCACCGCGAACGGCTCATAGCCGACAGGCTCATCCAGAATGCGAATCTTATCCAGATAATCCGCCGCGACATTGAGCAGATGCTCTTCACGATCCACAATGCCCTGCACGTCGCCGTTAAACAGACCCGTCAGTGCCTGATCGAGCGTGTAATACAGCACAGCCTGCATCGGCAGACCTGTTCGCGCCATATACTCATTCAAGGCCACCTCGCTCGGCGTCCCCAACACATACCCCACAGGCTGATTCGACAGATTGAACAGCGTCTCAACGCCGCTGTCCGTCTTGACCATCATGCCCTGTTTGCCCACGCGATACGACAGGCTGAATTCAACGATGCGATCCAGATCACGCCGATGCACCAGCGCCGCCAGCAGTATATCCACCTGCCCGCTTTGCAGCAGCGAGAAGGCATTCTGCCGCGTGACCTGCACGATCTCGATCTTGACGCCCCACATGTCAGCCATGAGCCGCGCCAGATCCGCATCAAAGCCCGTGACCTCGCCGCGAATATTGAATTCACCAAAGGGAGGTTCGTTGTACAGCACGCCAACCCGCACCACGCCATCGCGCTGAATTTTCGCCACCAGCGACTCCGAGCGCAGCGTATCGCTGGCTCCGCTGTCGCTCACCGGGACGGGCGTAGGTGGGACGAGGGTGGGAACGGCATCTTGCATATGGGCGGGGAGGATATTCAGGGAGACGAACATAAAAACGAACAGGAAGGAGAGGAGCAGAACTGTACTACCACGCTCCTTCCGTTGGGAGATCACTGTCATATTTAGCTGCCGATCTTCTGGTATGCACCTGTTTGCACGATATAGGCCCGCACCGCGTCCGGCACAAGATAGCGGACGCTCTGCCCATCTTTCAGCCGTTCAATCACATGCGTCGACGACAACCAGATGCCAAGCATCGGGGCATCGACGATATCGACTTTTTCCGCGAGGCCGGGGAGGATGGCCTCATGCATATCGGGCGCAATCTTCTCATCCGAACGCTTCATCACCGCGAGGCGGCAGCAGGCATACAGGTCTCTGGCCCGCGTCCAGGTGGGCAGCGCTTTTAAATTGTCGCCGCCCATAACGAAGTGCAACGAGGCCTGCGGGTATTGACTCTGGATGATCTGCACCGTGTCCGCCGAGTAGTGCGGGCCGGGCCGCCACAAATCGACCTCAGACACCTCGAATGCCGTATTATCCGCAATCGCCAAGCGCAGCATCGTCAAGCGCTGCTCTGGTGAGGTGCGCGTGACCTCTTTTTGCGGATGATCGCCCACAGGAACGAACAGCACATGATCGAGATTGAGACTCTCCATCGTGTACTGTGCCAGGATCAAATGCCCGATATGCGGCGGATCAAACGTTCCGCCCAGGATGCCAATCCGCTGCATTTATTCGCCCCACTCCAATTCATGCTCACCGATAAACACGGTGTCGCCCACCTGGACGCCGGCCTTTTTGAGCGCCTGTGAGATGCCCAATGTCTCCAGAATATTCTGGAAGCGCTGTACCGCCTCATCATAATCCCAGTAGGTCATGGCGGCGGCCCGCTCAATGCGCTTACCCTTCACCATGAAGGCCCCATCGTCTGCCCGCTCAATCGTGAACACGGGTTCATTGTCGGTGAGCTGATAGAGCGGCGCTGATTCGGTCAGTTCGGCCACTTCATTCGGCAGTTCCGACATTTCCAGGAAGACGCGCTGCACCAGCGGCTCGATATTCTGGCGTGTGATGGCGCTGATGGGTGTAATCTCGACGCCGCGTGCTTTCAAGGCGGCTTTCACCTCTTCAAAGCGATTCTGCGCCTCCGGCAGATCCATCTTGTTGAAGACGACGATCTGCGGCTTCTGGCCCAATTTCTCGTCATACAGCGCCAGCTCAGAATTGATCTGGTTGTAATCGGCCAGCGGGTCTTCGTTTGCGCCGTTGAGAATATGTACGAGCAAACGTGTACGCTGGACATGGCGCAAAAAGGCATGGCCCAGGCCGATACCCATGTGTGCGCCTTCGATCAGGCCGGGGATATCGGCAAACACCAAATCCTGATCATCATAGATGACCACGCCAAGATTGGGCTGGAGCGTGGTGAAGGGATAATCGGCAATCTTGGGCTTGGCATTGCTCACGACAGACAGCAGCGTCGATTTGCCCGCATTGGGCAGCCCGACAATGCCAATATCCGCGATGAGTTTGAGTTCCAATTTGAGCGTGCGTTCTTCACCAGGAGCCCCCTTTTCGGCGATGCGCGGAGCACGATTGCTTGCATTGGCAAAGCGTGAGTTGCCACGTCCACCGCGCCCGCCTTTGGCGACGATCACGCTGTCATTCTCACTGATGAGATCCGCCAGCAGCATCCCGGTATCGGCATCGCGCACCACCGTCCCCGGCGGCACGTCGAGGATAATATCATCGGCTGCTGCGCCTGTGCGATTGCTGGGGCCGCCGCGAGTCCCCGGCTGCGCTTTGTAGTGGGCATTGCGCTTGAAAGGAAACAGCGTGTTGAGGCTGGGGCTGACCTTGAGGATGATGTCGCCACCACGACCACCATCGCCGCCTGCTGGCCCACCCAGGGGCATATATCGTTCACGGAGGAAGGCAACGAGGCCGTCACCGCCATCGCCACTTACAACCGAAATTTTGACTTCATCGACTAACATACTTGCACTGTCCTGATTCTCTGTAATCCTCTATCCTAGCGGAGAATGGAGTCAAGAGATAGGGGGCTTCGTTATTATGGCGCAGGAGCTGTATATGAGATGTGTTGAGGCCACTCGCAACAGGACTTGCCATAAGCCTAAAACCCAGTGAAGAAAACCCCTGCACACGTCGATAACGCATCAAATCTCCTGGCAATTCACTCCTCACACGTCAATTCCGGCAGCGTGTCCGATTTGCCCGCTTTATACCATGCGATGGTTTTTTTCACCCCTGCTTCAAAGCTCGTCGGCTCAAAATTGAGTTCGCGTTTAGCCTTCTCTATCGACACAGGCCAATCATTGAACACATACGAGCGCAGCCCCATCGGATAGAACGGCTCACGGTGCGTGAGATGCCCCAACCATGTCAGCACCTGAGCAAAACCAATGCCGATCACGCCCGGAATGTTCAGGCGCGGCCAGTGCAGATTGGCCTCTTTGCACACAATGTCAAACGCCGCCCGATGCGTCAGGCATTCGCCGCAAATGTTGTACATCTCCCCCAGGCGGCCTTTTTCCAGCGCCAAACGGATGCCCTCAGCCACATCGCCGATGTAGACCGGGAAAATCGTGTACTTGCCGCTGTCCATCTGCATGATGATGCCGCGCATAGGATCGGTGAAAAACAGACGGTTGAAGGCATAATCGCCCATCGGCCCATAGAAGGCCCCAGGCCGCACAATCACAGCGGGAAGCCCCTGCTGAATCGAGCGAAACACCACCTGTTCCGCCTGCCATTTGCTGGCTTGATACGGATCGGCAGGGCTGACGGGATGCTGCTCATCGATCACACGGCCCTCCATCGGCGTACCAATCACGGCAATCGTGGAGACATAAATCACGCGCTCGACATTGGCGGCGCGGGCGGCCTGCAAAATGTGTTCTGTGCCAATTACATTAGTGGCATCAAAATCGCCTGCTTCATGCCACATACTGAACAGCCCTGCCGCATGAATCACGAGGCGGCAGCCCTGCACCGCCTGCGTCACAAGGTCAGCATTGAGAAGATCGCCCGTCACCACCTCCACACGCGGCAGATCGCGCAGCCAGGGGTGGCGCTCCGGTGTGCGCGTGAGCACTCGCAAAGAATAGCCCGCCCGACACAGCAGCGGCACAAGATGGCGGCCCAAAAACCCTGTCCCACCCGTGACAAAAATATCAGCCATAAGAACGTTACATCCTTTAGAGAAATCAGCGCAGCCTGTCGGGTGTGCGCTCACTGTAACAAGGAATGCAAAAAAGCCAAAGGAAAAATGAGCGCTTTGATACAAACGATTAAGGAAGGTGTGTGTTGGATGGCGCTGCTCGCACCTCTCATCTTCTCCCACAGAGGGGAGGGGAGTTATACGCAATGGTTTGGAATGAGGGTCAAATTGGGCGCGATACATCGCGTCCCTACGCGCAGTAGGGACGAGGCCCGCCTCGTCCGCCGTTTTGCCCAAAAACGAAGCGTTAACCTTTAACCATAGGCGTATGAGGCGGGAGCGGAGGGTAAAATGCCCCTCATCCGCGATGTGGGAGAGGGGAAATTTCTAGAGAATCTTCTGGAGAAGCGTTTTGAGCCGTGCCACAGCGAAGGGACGAACCAGCGGTGTCACATTGTTGAGAGGAATCGGTGCTTGCTCATTGGTGATGACGATGACGGGCAAACGACGCAGATCGACAATCTCGCGCAGGCCGCCCAGCAGCTCCCAGGCGTGCATATCGCCCAACTGCATATCCATCACAATGCAATCACACACAATATCTTCCAGGGTGATCAGGGCCTGCCTCCCCGATGTGAGCAGATAGACTTGAAGGCCCATCTCCTGCAACAGCGAGACAACCGCCTCCTGTTCTTCCTTGACAGGCAGTGCCACCACCACCACTTTCTCGTTTGTCACCGAGTTTTCTCCGAAGGTTTGCTTGGAGACAGGCACGTCCTCGTCAGGCATAATGCCACCTTACAGTTCAACGAAGTAGGAGGCGGCGGCGCGATCAATCAATTCCGTATTTGCCATATCCGGCGAAACTTCCATGTAGGCCGCAATATCTTTCATCTGCGACAGAATATCGCGCGGATGCACAAAGCGCAGATCGCGGGCAAATTTGTCGTACCAATTCTTCAACAGGTAGGCAAAGCCGTTCTCATCAAAGGGTACTTTGGTGATACGACACATGAGTTCAAACAGATCGCGGTACTGCTTATCCGTCGGATTGCCCACCAGAATCTTGTATTTGATACGGCGCAGAAAGGCATCGTCCACCAGGTCTTTCGGGTCCATATTGGTGGAGAAGATGATCATGACGCGGAACGGCATCTCGATCTTGCGGCCATTCGCCAGCGTGAGGAAGTCATATTTCTTTTCCAGCGGCACAATCCAGCGATTCAGCAGCTCAATCGGTTTCACCTGCTGGCGACCAAAGTCATCGATGAGGAACATGCCGCCGTTGGCCTTCACCTGGAACGGTGCTTGATAGAATTTGTTGATCGAGTCGTAGACCAGATCAAGGTTTGCCATCGTCAATTCGCCGCCGACGATGATAATCGGGCGCTTGATCCGCACCCAACGGCCATCCCCGACCTGCCCAACTTTGTATTTGATGGGGGTTTGATCCTCAGACAGCTCATGATTCACGCTGTCATACATCTGGATGATCTGTCCATCCACATCGATGGCATAGGGAATCCACATATCGTTGCCGAGGATGACGCGGCCAATCGCTTCGGACAGCGTGGTCTTGCCATTTCCTGGTGGGCCGTACAAAAAGATCGACGTGCCGGAATTGGCCGCAGGGCCCAGAATATCGAGCATGTCTTTGCTGACAATGAGATTTTTCATCACCTTCCGCATGTCATCTTCGCGGATGGAGCGCTTGTCATTGGTCTGGGCATAGACCGATTCGAGGTATTTTTCCAGCGGCACAGGCGCAATATTGGCATACTGGGTCTTCTGGAGGGCTTCAAGCGCACGCTCCATGCCTTTTGATGAAATCTGGTAGCGGAAGGAAATTTCACCAATGCCCGCCGTCCCCACAATTTCAACTTCTTTGCCCGCCTTCAGGAAGGCGAGAACGCCATCGAGCACGCCCGCAAACGGCAGACGCAGCACCTCCTGGAGTTGATGACCTGTGAGATCGCCGCGAAAATACAGCGATTTGAGGACGAGATCCACCACCGCCAGTTTCGAGAGTCCTGTATCGTCAAGCGAGGTGATCGGCTGAGGGGCCCAGACAGCGGCATGTTCTTCCTCACCAAATTTGAGTTCTGCTGGCATCGCCTGCTGCTGCCGCTGGGGGGGCGGTTGGCTGCCAATGGTTTTGATCGATTTGCGATTTGGAAGATTACTTGTCATCGAGTCAGCGCGGGATACTCCTGCCTTTAGGCATGGGGAGGGAGAGCGCCTTGTCCTTTCTCGTAAGTGTAGCCATCAGAATGGTGGATCGTCTTGCAGTGGCGATAGGAAATGCCTTGCACCGTTGCTTCACAGGTGGCGATATTGAAACGACCCGATGAACGAACAGCAACCCGCCCAACATACGAGCCTGTTTTCTTTCCTTCGCATATCTTTATGATCCATTATAGGCACAGGCTTAAAATTCACAACTAGCGGCCACGTCGTACAAGCGATATTCAAATCCTCGCCAAATCGTTTGAATCAAAACAGAGGCGCACAATGGCTCCCCTGTTTGAATGATACTATCAGATTGGGTTACGCTGCGGGCTTATCAGTCTTCAGCGTGCCTGTGTCCGTCCATTCGAGTTCGTGCTGCTCCGTATCAAAGATGCGCGGGCGGCGCAGACTGCGAATCACGTCATTGTCGATCAAGACACGGCGGATTTTGTCGCGGCCCGGCACTTCATACATCACATCGAGCAAACATTTCTCGATGATCGAGCGCAAACCGCGTGCGCCTGTCCCCCGTTCGAGGGCCAGTTCTGCGGCGGCGTCCAGCGCTGTCGTATCGAAATCGAGTTCGACATTATCCAGCGCCAGCAGATGCTTGTACTGCCGCGTGAGTGAATTGCGGGGTTCGGTCAGGATACGTATGAGCGCATCCTTATCGAGCGGTTCCGTCGCCACCACAACAGGCAGGCGGCCCACCAATTCAGGGATCAGCCCAAATTGAATCAGGTCTTCCTGGCTGACTTTGCGAAGCAGGGTGCTGCGATCACGCGAGACACGCTCGTTGCGCTCTGTCGCCTCGCTGAAGCCCAGCGTGCCTTTGACGCCTGTGCGCTTGGCGATGATTTTGTCGATGCCGTCGAACATCCCGCCGCAGATGAACAGGATATTACTGGTATCAATCTGGATGAATTCCTGGTGCGGATGCTTGCGGCCACCCTGGGGCGGGACGTTGGCAATTGTGCCTTCCACAATTTTGAGGAGGGCCTGCTGCACGCCTTCGCCGGAGACATCGCGTGTGATGGAGGGGTTGTCGTTGGATTTGCGAGCAATCTTATCGATTTCGTCGATATAGATGATGCCCTTCTCGGCCCGCGACACATCGCCATCCGCCGCCTGGATCAGACGCAGGAGAATGTTCTCCACATCTTCACCCACGTAGCCCGCCTCCGTCAGCGTCGTCGCATCCGCGATGCAGAACGGCACATCGAGGATACGCGCCAGCGTTTGCGCCAGGAGCGTTTTACCGCTGCCTGTTGGCCCCAACACCAGGATGTTGCTCTTATCCAGCTCTACTTCGCCCACTGACGACTTCGATGCCTGAATCCGCTTGTAGTGGTTATACACCGCCACACTCAGCACGCGCTTGGGGTATTCTTGCCCCACCACGTACTCATTCAGGAAATTGGTAAGTTCACGCGGCGAGAGAATATGATCCAGATGAAACTCGCTGCGTCCGCGATCCTGATACTCTTCATCCACAAGCAGGTTGTGGCACAAGTCCACACAAAAGTTGCAGATAAAGACATTATCCGGGCCTGCAATCAGGCGCTCGACTTCATCCTGAGTGCGTCCGCAGAACGAGCAGCGCTGTCCACCGTGCGAATAATTCACGTTACTTTGCCTTCACCTCATCGCGGGAGGGGTGCAGCACTGAGTCTATCAGGCCGTACTTCACCGCTTCTTCTGAGTTCTTGTAGATATCACGATCCAGATCGCGTTCGATTTCTTCCACCGAGCGACCTGTGTGCTTGACGAAAATCTGATTCAATACGCTCTTGAGGCGCATGATTTCATTCGCCTGGATCACAATGTCGGAGGCTTGCCCCTGTGCGCCACCCAACGGCTGATGCATATGGATAGTGGCATTCGGCAGCGCATAGCGCAAACCATGTGCCCCCGCCGCCAGCAAAACAGTGCCGAAGCTGGCCGTCAGGCCAACTGCCACCGTCATCACGGGCGAGTCAATCTGCTGCATGGCATCATAAATCGCCAAGCCTGCGTACACCACACCACCAGGAGAGTTGACATACATCTGCACGCGCTTGTCCGGGTCTTCACGGTTGAGAAACAAGAGCTGCGCCACAATCAGATTTGCCACCTGATCATTGATGCCCGTTCCCACGAAGATGATACGTTCTTTCAAGAGCAGCGAGTAGATATCGTAAGCGCGTTCGCCCCGACTTCCCTGCTCAATGACCATCGGAATAATGCTAGAAGGAAACATAGCGACGGCGTGCCCTTTCATGAGACGTGTTGATCTGTGAGTGTTCTATCGCTTGCACGGGCGAGGCAACCTTTCTCGCCCGTCTTGTGACACGCAGAGATTATGACTCTGCGCTGCTTTCCGCTGAGGAGGTTGCTTCAGCGTGAGAAGCCTCTGGGAGTGGCTCTCCCCGTCCGATTTGTACCAGACGATCCATCACGCGCTCATACAACATATTGTTGAGAATACGCGCACGCTGGGCCGAGGATTTGAGAAATTTCCGCAGCGAGTCCCGATTTTCCGACTTGATCGATTCGATCATTTCCTGAGCACGGGCTTCAACATCGTCGTCACTGGCAGTGAGACTCTCTGCTGATAGCAGTTCTCCCAGCACCAATGTCCGCTTCAAATTGGTCTCAGCCTGCGGCTGGTACATCGCATACAGATTATCACGGGTGAGGCCAGTGGCCTTCTGGTAGGCATCGAGCGTAAAACCTTGCTGACGCAGATTGCCATCCAGGTCTTTCAAGAGTTCCTCGATCCGCTCCTCAACCATTACGTCGGGATACGAAATCTCAGCCAGACCAATGACCTGGTCGAGGATCGAGTTGGCGTAGGCATCGCGGGTCTTGCGTTCCACGTCCTTCGCCATATTGTTCCGCACGCGCTCACGCAGTTGTTCCAGATTGAGCGGGGCATCTTCTTCGGCGGTCAGCTTGGCTGCAAAGTCATCATTCAACTCCGGCAGAGACAGCGTTTCCACCTTTTTGACGTGGGCATGGAATGTGACCTTACGTCCCACCACATCCTTGAAGTTTTCTTCGTCCGGAACGGTCAGTTCAAACTCGACCTCATCGCCCGTCTTCGCGCCGATCAAGGCCGCTGCAAAGCCCTTCATGATCGGCTCTTCGCCCTCTTTCAGGACATAGGCCGCATCATGCTGATGGATGAATTCATCGCCTTTGTAGGCAATGTTCTCCTCATCGTCGTCATCGGCTTCTGATTCGTCGTCATCGTCATCCGACTCGTCCGCCTCTGATTCATCGTCATCCGACTCGTCCGCCTCTGATTCATCGTCATTCGACTCGTCCGCCTCTGATTCGTCAGCAGCGTCTTCCACCTCATCGACAACGGCTTCGGCAGCATCATGAGTCTCTTCAACGTCCGACTCAGCGTCTTCCGCCTCGTGTTCGTCATCTTCGTCATCTTCGTCATCTTCATAGTCGTCATCTTCATCATGCTCTTCGCCATCGGCAAATTCGCTGTGAATATCGACGGTGACGCGGTTGCCCCAGGCAATCGGCTCAATGCTCTCGTCCGAGGTCGCTTCACGTTCCTGAAGCTGCTGCATGGCCTTCTCAAACTCCTCATCCGTCACAACAGGCGCGGTGTATTCGGCGCGAATGGTGCGGTGGTCATGGAGTGTGACAGTGGGCTGCAAGGGTACGGTAAAGATGAAGGTGTGGGTCTCTGGTTGGTAATCTTCCAGTTGGCCCGTCGCATAAGGACGCACCGAGGCTTCCTTCAAGGCGTCACGATAGATTTCATCGCCGACTTTTTGCACGGCTCGTTCGAGGATCGCCGCTTCGCCCACATAATTCATCACCAACTTAAGCGGGGCTTTCCCAGGGCGAAAGCCTGGAATGCGATAGCGCTTGGAGAGGTCACGGGCGGCCTGCTCTTTGGCCTTTTCAATCCGTTCCGGTTCCACCTGAACCGTAAGGCGGGCGCTGTGGTTTTCGAGTTGTTCTGTCTGTACGTTCAAGGTCTGTCCTCGCGCAGAATAGGGTTATTATAACAGCCCGTTAAAACGTGGGCTATAAAATCTTCGTCAGAAATTGCAGGGGGGAACAACAAAGGCGCGGAGAGCGCCTCTGACGTCGTGTCGTGATGGGGAAGAAGGGACTTGAACCCTTACCTCGTGAGAGACATGATCCTAAGTCATGCGCGTCTGCCAATTCCGCCACTCCCCCGGCGGTGCTTCTGGCCTTCATTATAGGGGACGCAAGGCGGTTTGAGCAAGGGTTTAGCGCAGTGATGTTGTCAGGGTGATAAAGCCTCTTTTAACATTTGCGCTTCCCGTTCTCCCCCTACTCCTCCGATGGCGTATGGGGCGCATCGAGATCGCTGGATTGGGCGAGGATGTTGGAGATCATGAGCCGGGCAAACTGGAACAAAAGCTGCAACTGCGCCATGCGCTCGATGTAATGACGGGCGGTCTCCTGCTCCGGGCCGGACATGCTGCTCATGGCATGGGCCAGATCCTGCGTGTTCTCTTCCATCACACGAATCGCCCGTTCAACGTCGCGCATTTCGCGGCCTGCCAGCACATTGGTGATGACCTGCCAGTAATTCGTCTCGGCCTCATAGTATTTGCGCCGCCCGGCTTTGCCGCGTACCCACACCTCGCGCACAATGCCCAGATGTTCCAGCGTCCGCATATTCATACTCACACTGGCTTTGGAGATATCGAGGCAGGCCATCATATCATCCAGCGAGAGCGGCGTTGAACTCAGCATCAGCGTGCCATAGAGCTGGCCCATGACTTTGGGGAAGCCGAAATAATCCGCCAGTTGGCCCAGGCCATCCAGCATCGTGTTATTCACCTTGCTCAGATGCGGATTCTGCGACTCAGCATCAGGAGTTTGTGGCTGTTCTTCGACCATAATATAAAACTCTTTCTCGCCACACCCCGAAAATCGTGCCTGACCAATACCACCACATACCATGTTAATACATTAAAGCTCGTTACTTGATGCACTTTATCCGTTGATCGTGACACTCACACAGCGGGCAGTACTTCAACGAAAGCGACCACTGTCTGCTGAAACACCTGCGGCTCATGGGCGATGAGCATCTCGCGGATTTTCTCGGCCTCATCGAAGCTGTTGAAGGGAATCCCGTTTGGGCCGCGTAAAATCACAAAACGCTCCTGCTGGCGTACCGAGATCGCATCCAGCAGCGTCAGCCGCCCCAACGCCTGCTCAATCACGCCGCGCTCTGTCCGCAGCAACCCGGTGTTGAGATAGAAGGAGCGCACAGGTTGATCCCACACAATATCCGGCGTAGGATGCAGATAAATCAGATCGGCATTGTACTCCGTCACAATACGACGCGATTTCAACTGATTCAACTCAAAATCCGTGATCGGATTGGCCTCTGAGCCAGCGGCAAAATTGCGATAGCGCCCGCTGAGAAGCTCCTGGACACGATTTTGCTCCCACTGCACAACAAAAACGCCATCCATGAGGACAAAGATACGGTTGCGCGGGACGGTGATAGCTTCAGGATCGTTGCTCATGGGGTCAGTTGGCCTCAGCGTGACATCACAATCTTTCTATTTTAACAGACAGTGGGTCTTTGTGCAGGGCAGTGGAAAGTTTGTGCGGAGCCTGTACAAATTTTCACATGGTTTTTCCATAGGCGCGGTGCTACGATATAATCGAATCATTCTTGCTTGGATTGAACTGACTGGGGAATGCCGCATCTATGCCATCCAAACATACCACCGATATTCCCGATATTGTCATAGGGCGGCTGCCGTTGTATCTGCGGGCGCTGACCCGTCTGCGGCAGGCCGGGCAAGATGTGACGTCCTCGCATGAATTGGGGCGTCATCTGGGCATCAGTTCCGCTCAGATTCGCAAAGACCTGTCTCACTTTGGCGGGTTTGGCAAGCAGGGGACAGGCTATCAGATCGAGTATCTGATCGAAAAATTGGAACAAGTCTTGCAGGTCAACCGTGAGTGGCCTGTGGCAGTCGTCGGCGCGGGCAATCTCGGCAGCGCGATCTCGCACTATCGCGGCTTTTCTGAGCGCGGCTTTCGCATTGGCTGGGTGTTTGACGCCGCACCGGACAAAATCGGGCAGCGCGTGGGCGATTTTATCGTGCGCCCCATCGATGAATTGGAAGAGACGCTGCTGGCGAACCATGTGCAGATTGCCATGCTCGCTGTGCCTGCCGAACATGCTCAGGACGTGGCGAATCGGCTGGTGAATGCCGGGGTGCGGGCGATCCTCAACTATGCGCCGATCAACCTGAACGTCCCCGACAATATCATGGTGCAGTACATTGATCCGGTGGTGCATCTCCAGCACATGACCTTCTATCTGAAGGAACAGCAGCCCGATATCGTGAAATAAGCTTCTCTGGTAGATAAAACAAAACGGGCCTGAATTGTCAGGCCCGTTCGATTCTCTCTTGCAGCACAGTTACATTAGCGCAGCGATGGCCCGACGATGCGCCGCAAGATCGCCTGATCGTCCATTGCCCGCGCTGCGCCCAACGCCACCACCAGCAGCGGATGATCGGCCCGATACACTGGGACGCCCGTCTGCTTGGTGAGGAATTCATCCAGCCCGCGCAAAAGCGCCCCACCGCCCGTGAGCACAATCCCACGATCAATAATATCCGAGGCGAGTTCAGGCGGCGTATTGCCCAGGACACTCTTGACGACAGCGGCCACTTGATTCAGCGGCTCGGACAGGGCTTCGACCACTTCGCCTGTGGTAATCGTAATCGTGCGCGGCAGACCGGAGACGTTATCGCGCCCCTGCACATCCATCGCCAGCGGCTGCGCGGGCGTAATCGCCGCTCCCACCTGGATTTTGACCGATTCGGCAGTTGGCTGCCCAATCGTCAGACCGTATTTCTTGCGGATGTAGCCGATGATCGCCTCATCCATCCGCAGGCCGCCCACGCGCCCACTTTCAGCGCGAATAATCGTGTTCATCGTCAGCACCGCCGCTTCGGTGATGCCGCCGCCAATATTGACGACCATATCGCCCGCTGGCGTGCCCACAGGCAGCCCGGCCCCAATCGCCGCCGCGAGAGGTTCGGGGATGAGGAAGACTTCGCGTGCGCCCGCTTCCAGCGCGGCTTCCTGCACAGCGCGTTTCTCGACGCTGGTTCCACCCCAGGGGATCGACACCATGACGGAGGGCTTGAAGAAGCTGATACGTCCCGCGACTTTGCCGAAGAAGTGGCGCAACATTTCGACAGTCACGTCGTAATCAGCGATGACGCCATTTTGTAGCGGGCGCACAATTTGAATATCTTCTTCATCGACGCGGCCCATCATCTCACGCGCAGGCTGACCAATTTCGACGATATATTCATCTTCGCCCGCTTGCAGCGCGACCAGCGTCGGCTCTTGCAGCACGATTTGGCCGCGCTCGCTGATGAGGACGTTGATCGTACCCAGGTCGACACCGAGGCGCTTTGAGAAAAAACTCATTCAAAACCTTACTTCCAGGAGAGATGCCCAACGACATACGATCTAGGATAATCGCAGAGGGGGTAAAACACAACGCTGGTTGCCATCTAAACCTAAATTAAAATTATATCATCATAACAATTTCCCAGATTCCTAGTCATAGAATGTGACATAGAGTCTGTAGACTTATAGTCTGCTGACACTATTCTTTTTATATGGATATTCTGATTCTTTTTGGTAATCGAGTACGATTTTTGCGTTCACAAAAAGGTTTCTCGCAGGAGAAATTGGCAGAGCTTTCACATCTCCATCGAACTTATATAAGCTCGGTTGAGCTTGGCAAACGAAATGTCAGCTTAAGGAATATTTATGCTCTTGCCAATGCATTAGACATTGAGCCAATGGAACTGTTGAAGCATGACTGATAACATACCAGCAGAAATTATGGCCCTGTGCAACCAGGTAACAGGCAAACGTCCGAGGACAGTGATTGATCATATTATAAAACATGGTTTTATAACGACTGAGGATTTGAAGAATATTTACGGGTATGATCATCCGCCTCGTGCCATTCGTGATGTACGAGAACAGGGCATACCGCTTATAACATTTAAGGTCATAAGCACAACAACTGGAAGAAGCATTGCAGCGTATAAGTTTGATGATCCACACAACATAAAATCTGGGCGAATAGGAGGAAGGACGGCATTTTCCAAAGCGTTCAAAGATGCGCTGATCGAGAAATTTGATTCACGCTGCACACTAACAGGCGAAAAGCTAAACCCTCGTTATTTGCAAATAGATCACCGAATCCCCTACGAAATTGCAGGTAATGATGCCGATCCAACAAATTTAGATGAATTTATGCTCTTAGATGCGTCTTCACAGAGGGCAAAAAGTTGGTCATGCGAGCACTGTAAGAATTTCGTAGAGATAAAAGACGCATCGATATGTACCACCTGTTTCTGGGCTTCTCCTGAAAGATATACCCATGTGGCTATGGCCGAGGAGCGAAGACTTTATCTTGTGTGGCAGAAGGACGAGATCAGTCAGTACGATTATATTGTGCAAGAGGCATCAAGTCAGGGTATGACAGTAAGCGAGTATATCAAATACATAATCGCCGCTTCATATTCAAATCCCTAATCTCATCTGCTGGCGCTGTATTATAGGCTGCCTCATGCTGTTCTGAGACACACTGTGTGTCACGTACAGTGCCTCTCGCGTGATGATGTTTTTACCGTTCAGCGTGGCCTGCGAGGAACGTCCAGCGTCAATCAAAATCTTGTGTACATTGAGATCGTCAGGCAAAGCTACCCCGTACTCTTTATCACCATGCATTCCATCATAAGACAGGATAAAAGGAACGTCTCTCTCATTCAAGCCGCGTAACACGTGACAAAGACGATTAACATCCAACTGCTTATAGTATCTCCGATCCTTACCATTCGTTGTGCCTTGATAAGGTGGATCTAAGTAGACCAGATCATCCTTGTGTGCAGCAGCCAAGCATTCTTCAAAATCACCTGCATAAAACTCGATCTTTCCTCTCAATAAATTGCTCACCTCATAAACAGTTTTTGCCATCTTATCGGGATGGGTTCCTAAACGACGCTTATCAGCAGCCTGAGTAAAATCGCCTTTATGATTAAAACGAACAGCATTTTTTACACATCTGGCAATCAGGTATAGAAGCATTACGGGATCTTGACACTGATTATAGCTCTCTCTAATTTTGTTATAATAACTTTTGTCTTCCTTCTGTCCTCGCCAAATCAAGTTATATTGGTGCACTGCTTTCTGTGGCTCTAACACCATCAACTTCCATAATTCAATGAGCGGCTCCAGAGCATCCCCGATCACAAATCTCTGAGCCAGATTGTATCTAGCAGCATAGAGAGTAAACGCCCCGGAACCCACGAACGGTTCATATAAGCTGTTAACCTGACTGGTGATAAAAGATGCAATCTCAGGGGACAACTTTCTTTTACTGCCCTGATAGGGGATGGGATGAGGGACGTGCAGATTCATGGATTTTGCCTCTTATTTTACAGCAGCGTTACTTATAGTGTTCATACACTAACACATATTTTCGATTCTTCCAATCCAGAGACTGATGCTCTGAGCACGTCCCACTATCACCACAAACACAACGCCCACCAGAAGAGGCGGGCGTGTGTTTGATATATCGGCATGAGCGATCATGCCAACAGAGTTAATCTTCGTCTTGCTGCAAAATCCGCATCTTAGGCGTATTTGTGCCCATGCGATGCTTGATCTTGAGAGCGAACTCAGCGCGGCGAAGTTCCAACTGGGCTTGGCGATTCTGCTCCGGCGGCAGCCCCTGGGCGAGCGTCTGGGCGGCACGAGTACGGGCGGCTTCGGCCTTCTCGCTGTTGATGGCATAGGATGATTCGGCAGTATCCGCCAGGACGACGACCTTATCAGGCCGTACATCCACCACCCCGCCATAGATGGCGAAGCGTTCTTCGGCCCCACCCTTCCGCACGACCATCTCGCCAAAACCGAGCGTGGTCAGCAGAGGGGCATGGCGTGGGAGGATACCCATTTCGCCTTCTGTGCCGGGCAGAAGCACCATATCGGCGGCGGTTTCTTCAAAGATTTTGCGTTCTTGCGAGACCAATTCCACATGCAGTGGCATCGTGTAACTCCTTAGCTGGCGTTGGCCTTGCGACGCTTCTCATAACGTTCCAGCACGTCTTCAATCGGGCCAGCCATGTAGAAATCGGCTTCGGGAATCTGATCGACTTCGCCATCCAAAATCATACGGAAGCCGCGCACCGTGTCCTTGATGCGGACATACTTGCCTTCACGTCCGGTGAACTGGGCGGCCACGCGCATCGGCTGGCTGAGGAAGTTTTCGATCTTACGCGCACGCGCCACCAGCAGCTTATCGTCGTCCGAGAGTTCTTCAACGCCCAGAATGGCGATGATGTCCTGGAGTTCTTTATAGCGCTGGAGCACCTTCTGGACTTCACGGGCAGTGCGATAGTGATCTTCGCCCACGACGTTCGGATCAAGGATATTGCTGGTGCTGCCCAGGGGATCAACTGCCGGGAACAGACCACGCGCTGCAATCGAGCGTTCCAGCGCAATCGTGCTGTCCAGATGCGTAAACACCGCCACAGGCGCAGGATCGGAGTAATCGTCAGCGGGCACGTACACAGCCTGCATCGATGTGATCGAACCATTGCGGGTCGAGGTGATGCGCTCTTGCAGCATCCCCATCTCTTCGGCAAGGTTCGGCTGATAACCGACAGCCGAGGGCATACGGCCCAGCAGTGCCGAGACTTCAGCACCCGCCAGCGAATAGCGGAAAATGTTGTCGATGAAAATCAGAACGTCTTTGCCCTGATCGCGGAAATGCTCCGCCATCGTCAGGCCGGACAGCGCCACGCGCAGACGCACGCCGGGCGGCTCGTTCATCTGGCCGAAGACCATTGCCAGTTTATCCAGCACGCCGGCTTCTTTCATTTCGTGATAGAGATCCGTTCCCTCGCGGGTGCGCTCTCCCACACCTGCAAACACCGACAGACCCGAATGTTCGAGAGCGATGGAGTTGATGAGTTCCTGGATGGTCACGGTCTTGCCCACACCCGCGCCGCCGAAGATGCCCGTCTTGCCACCTTTGGTCATCGGGGCGATCAGGTCAATGACCTTCATGCCCGTCTCAAAGATTTGAATGCGGGTCGCCTGTTCTTCAAAGCTCGGCGCATTGGCATGGATCGGACGACGTGGGGTATCGGCGGGAACTTCTGGCCCCATATCCACCGGACGACCCAACACGTTGAAAATACGGCCCAGGGCGGCTTCACCCACAGGCACGCTGATGGGTGCGCCCGTTGCGAACACGGGAGCCCCACGCGGCACACCATCCGTCGAGTCCATGCCGACGCAGCGCACTTCGCTGTCACCAAGCAGCAGTTCAACCTCAAGAATCAGGTCTAACCGGCCCTCACGCGGGACGCGCAGCGCATCGAAAATGTCGGGCAGTTGGCCCTGGGGGAATTCAACGTCGATCACGTTCCCCAACACTTGCGTAATCTTGCCTTGTACTTCGCTCATAAAGTTCCTCGCTTACGACAGGTTCTTACGCCCGCCGGATAATTGACTCTGATACTGCTGTAGTCCTGCCCAATCACCGCGCACCGCATACTCTGCCTGGCTTGCCCAGGTGGACAAACTGGGCGAGAAACTCATGCCCGCCTTCTCAATCGCCTGGCGAAGTTCGACATCCGTCGACTGCGCCAATTTCTCAAAGGTATTGATGCCTGCCTCGACGAGGGCGGCGGCCATCTTGCCGCCAATGCCTTCGAGGATCGTCAGATCATGCGTGCCATCGCCTTTAACGGCCTTCTTGCCTTTGGCTCCCTGAACTGAGCCTGATGGTGTGGGCGAGATAGGAGCCTCATTCCGCTGTGTCGTACCCATCGAAGACGGGGCAACTGCCGGAGCAGGCGGTTCCGCAATGGCGGCAGGCGCTTGTGCGACAGCAGCGGGCGCTGCCGAAGATGTGCTAACAGGCGCTGCCTTATGATGGTCAAAATGACCCAGGCTGGAATGCGCCGTTGCCGTGCCAATGTAATCAAAGGCGAGAATGGCATCGGCTTCGGCATCAATCGCCTGCTGGAGCGCATTCGCCCCACCCACGATATCAAGAATTTCGTTGGTGATGGCGGCCTGACGCGCCTTGTTGTAATCCAGCGTCAGATCAGCCACCAGTTGCGTGGCGTTATCCGTCGCATTTCGCATGGCCGCCATGCGTGACGCATGTTCGCTGGCCTGCGATTCAAGCAGCGCCTGATACAACTGCAATTCCGTAAAGCGCGGCACGATTTCGTCCAGCACCGCGGCGGCACTGGGTTCAAAATCGTAGCTCAATGCCCCTTCCGTGACCTGGGGCATATCCTTGATGATCTCACCCGCGACCCGTTTCGCTTCGCTGTGCATGGTGAGAGGCAGCCAGGGCATAACCACCGGGCGCTGCGTCAGCATATTCACAAAATCGGTGTAGGCGATCAGCACCTCATCGACTTCACCGCCAAAGAAGGCATCAATCGCCAGGCGGCTGATCGGAGCCACATCACTGATCCTCAGTTCAGCCGGCAGATCAGCAAATTCAGCGACGATATTTTCTCCCTCGCGGAAGAGCGTATCGCGCCCTTTGCGGCCCACCGTCACATATTCGACGGGCTTGCCTATGCGTTCGCCAAAGCGCTGGGCGACACGAATCACATTGGTGTTATACGAGCCTGCCAACCCACGATCTGAGGTGACGAGCACAATCATGACCTTGTTGATCGAATCGCGCTCCATCAACAAGGGATGGCTGGCCTGCCCCGCTGAGGCTTTTTGCACATTCAGCAGGATTTCCCAGGCTTTCTGGGCATAGGCGCGGCTTGCCAGCACACGAGCCTGGGCACGCCGCACGCGGGAGGCCGAGACGGCCTCCAATGCGCGGGTAATCTGGGAGATGTTTTTCACACTTTTGATGCGATTTTTAACTTCGCGTAACGGGGGCATCCCTCGTCTCCTTAATGGGCGTCGCCGCCTTAGCTCCAGGTCGCATTGTAGGATTTAATCGTGCTGGCGATGCGGCCCTTCAAAGCGTCCGTCAGGTTGGTGGTGGCACTGGCGCGAATGTCGCGGCGCAGATCAGCGTACTGCGTGGCAAAGGCCCGCAGGAAGTCGCGCTTCCAGTCCTGAGCACGATCCACCGTGACAGTATCGAGCAGACCTTCCGTGCCAGCGTAAATCAAGGCCACCTGATCTTCCAGCGCAATCGGCTGATACTGGGCCTGCTTGAACAGTTCGTTCAGGCGCAAACCACGATCCAACTGTTCCTGCGTCGATTTGTCCAGGTTTGAACCGAATTGTGCGAAGGCCGCCAGCGAACGGAACTGCGCCATTTGTAAGCGCAAACCGCCTGCGACAGAGCGCATGGATTTGGTCTGAGCGGCGCTGCCGACGCGGCTGACGCTGATACCCGTATTCAACGCGGGGCGCTGGCCGGAGTAGAACAGATCGCCTTCAAGATAAATCTGACCGTCGGTGATCGAAATCACGTTGGTCGGTACGAAAGCCGACACATCGCCCAACAGGGTTTCAATGATGGGCAGCGCCGTGAGGCTGCCGCCGCCGCGTGCATCGCTCAATTGTGCCGCACGTTCCAGCAAACGGCTGTGCAGGTAAAACACATCGCCGGGATACGCTTCACGTCCCGGCGGGCGGCGCAGCAGCAGCGACACCTGACGGTAGGCATTGGCGTGCTTGGAGAGATCGTCATAGATCACCAGCGCGTCCTTACCATTTTCCATGAACCACTCACCCATCGCGCAGCCGGAATAGGGTGCGAGATATTGCAGCGCCGCCGCATCTGACGCCGAGGCCGCCACGATGATGGTGTATTCCATCGCGCCGTTGTCTTCCAGCATCTGACGAATACGCGCCAATTCACCGCGCCGCTTGCCCACCGCGACATAGATGCAGAACAGATTTTCGCTCTTCTGGTTCAGGATGGTGTCGATGGCGACAGCGGTCTTCCCGATCTGACGATCACCGATGATGAGTTCGCGCTGACCGCGACCCACCGGGATCATCGCATCAATTGCCAGCAGCCCTGTTTGCACCGGGCGGCTCACGCCTTTGCGCTCCATCACACCAGGAGCGATGCGTTCGATGTTGTAATATTCCGTGAAGTTAACCGGGCCCTTGCCATCAATCGGATTGCCCAGCGCATCGACCACACGCCCTAACAGGCCCATGCCCACCGGAACGGAGGCGATACGGCCCATTGGCGAGACACGATCACCTTCTTGAATGTCGCCATACGAACCCATGATGATGACGCCGACGTTATCGCGTTCCAGGTTGAAGGCGACCCCTGCCGTGCCATTCTCAAAGCGTACCAGTTCGTTGTAACGCACGGTGTTCAGGCCAGAGACGCGAGCAATACCATCACCCACTTCCTGGACATACCCGACCTCGACAGATTCAAGCGACGGCGTGTAATCCTGAATCTGCTTTAAGATTGAATCAAAAATGTTATCTGCCACTGTAAGCTCCTTACAGGATAAACCGAACATTGTTCAACGGAGTCATCTCCGCAGTATGCACGCATCGGGTAGCGCAGAGCGCCCAGGTGGAAAGCCTTTAAGATAGGCTCTATTGTACAGAATTCGTTTTTAATTGTCCAATTTGTCACAAACGAAAAAGTGTCGCTTTTTGCCTGATTGTACATGACAAGCTCCGATCCCCCCACCCCGCGTCTCGCAGCAAAGAATACGGCGGCTTTTCTAGAATTTCTCCTCCAACTCAAGCATTCTAATTCTTTTAAATGTTGTAATCAGAGTACTCGACTCATTTGAGTGCTGTCAAGAGGTTTTGCTTAAGATGTGTCATTTTTCACAAAGTCGGCTGTGGATATACTTGGTGCATGGCAGCGGCCATCCCCTCTGCTACAATACTGGGCCATATCAAGCGACAATTCAGGGCAAGTTTATGTTACGACAGTCTCTGCTCTATCTTTCGACGGCAGGATAGGCGCGTCGTTTTGCGATGCAGTGGAGCGTGGCGCAGCGGGTCGCACGGCGCTTCGTCGCGGGCGAAACAATGGATGAGGCGATTGCTGTTGCAAAACAGTTGAAGCAGCAGAACATCCTCTCGACGCTGGATTATCTGGGCGAGAGTGTGAGCAGTGAAGCCAACACCCGCGAGGTGGTCAGCGCCTATCAAAAGCTGATTGAGCGCAGCGCGGCGGAACAGCTCCAGGCATCGGTGTCTGTCAAACCGACGCATCTGCCCCAACCCTAATCTCGTTTATCCAATCCAGGAGACACTCCCATGAGTATTCCGTACAGCTTTGAACCCTTGACCGATTTCAGCCGCCCTGAGAATGTGGCCGCCTTTCGCAAGGCGCTTGATCTGGTCAAAAGTGAAATTGGGCGCACTTATCCGATGGTGATTGGCAGCGAGCGCATCCTGCTCAAGGATGTGTTCCCGTCGATCAACCCCTCACGTCCCGATGAAGTCCTCGGCTATTTCCCGAACGCCACCGCTGATTTTGCCGACAAAGCGATTGCCGCAGCGGAAGAGGCGTTCAAGACTTGGCAGTACACCCCTGCCGCCGAGCGCTCGACCTATCTGCTCAAGGTCGCCGCAGAGATGCGCCGCCGCAAGCATGAATTCAGCGCGGTGATGGTGCTGGAAGTGGGCAAAGCCTGGGATGAGGCCGATGCCGACACCGCCGAAGCCATCGATTTCCTCGAATATTATGCCCGCCAGATTCTGCGCATCGAAGACAGCAGCGATCTTCTCGCGCCCTTCCCCAGCGAGCAAAATATGCTGCGCTACATCCCCCTGGGCGTAGGCGCGATGATCCCGCCCTGGAATTTTGCCAATGCCATCCTCACAGGCATGACAGGTGCGGCGATTGTGGCAGGCAATACCGTCATCCTCAAGCCCGCCGAGCAGAGTCCCTGGATTGGCTACAAGGCGGCAGAATTATTCTGGCAGGCGGGCCTCCCGGCGGGCGTGCTCAACTTCGTCACCTGTGCGGATGGGGCCGTTGTCGGCGGGCGTCTGGTCGAGCATCCGCGCACACGCTTCATCTCGTTCACCGGATCGCGGCCTGTGGGCGTGAAAATCTATGAGACGGCGGCCAAAGTGCAGCCCGGCCAGAGATGGCTCAAGCGGGTCATCCTGGAGATGGGCGGCAAAGATGCGGTGGTCGTGGATGAAACCGCCGATCTCGACTCCGCTGCACAGGGCATCGTCGCGGGGGCGTTTGGCTTCCAGGGGCAAAAGTGCTCGGCGGGGTCGCGGGCGATCATCGTTGATGCCGTATATAACGAGCTGAGCGAAAAGATTGTCGCGCTGACCAAAAAACTCACCGTTGGTGCGCCCGATGCCAGCGAAAAGGTCAGTCTCGGTCCGGTGGTCGATCAGGAATCGTATGAGCGCATCCAGAGCTATATCCAGATTGGAGCGCATGAGGCCAAGCTGCTCACGGGCGGCAACGTGCTCGAATCGGATGAGAATGGCTACTTCATTGCACCGACGGTGTTTGGCGATGTGCCGGAAAATGCTCGTATCGCCCAGGAAGAAATCTTCGGCCCGGTGCTGTCGATGATCCGCGCCCAGAATTTTGATGAGGCGCTGCGGATCGCCAATAACACCGAGTATGGACTGACCGGAGCGGTGTATTCGCAGCGGCGGGATCGGTTGGAGCAGGCCCGCCGTGAGTACCATGTGGGGAATTTGTATTTGAATCGCAAATGCACGGGCGCGATTGTCGGCATCCATCCGTTCGGCGGCTTCAACATGAGCGGCACAGACAGCAAGGCAGGCGGCCCCGATTATCTGCTGCTGTTCACCCAGGCCAAGAGCATCGCGGAACGGCTGTAAAAGCGTCTTTTGACCCCTCACCCCAACCCCTCTCTCACAAGAGTAGAGGGGCTTTTTGCATCCCGTTGTGCTCCTCCTCGCCCCTTGTGGGAGAGGAGGCCGGGTGGTGAGGGGTCAAAAACAGGAGTGATTTACTACTTCACATCGCCCCCGCCCAACTCTACCGCCCGCCGATACGCCGCCCAGATGCCCTCCGCCACTGCCGTGCGAATGTTGGACTTTTCCAATTCGTACAGGCCCGCCGCCGTTGTGCCGCCCGGACTTGTGACCTGATTCCGCAAAATGGCCGGATGCTGACCCGACTCAAGCGCATAATTGATCGAGCCTTTGAGCGTTTGCAGCACCAACCGTGTGGCATCGCGGTGCGTGAAGCCCATCCGTACCCCCGCATCGATCATCGACTCAATGAACAGAAACACAAAGCCCGGCCCGCTGCCATTGAGCGCAGTTGCCATATCCATCAGGCGCTCATCTTCAATATAGAGTTGATCGCCCAATGCCCCCAGGAGCGCGGCGGCCTGGGCGTGCTGCGGCGCGGGAACCTCGCGGGTGGCGCACCACACTGTCATGCCCTCCCCAATCTGCGCGGGCGTATTGGGCATGGAGCGCACAATGCGCGAATTGAGAAGCGATTCGACCAATGTGTGGAGGCGAATGCTGGCGATGATGCTCAACACCAGCGACACATGATCAAGCTGACCCCGCAGCGGCTGCGTCACCTTTTCCAGCACCTGCGGCTTGATGGCGAGCACCACAATATCGGCAAAGCGGGCCGCTTCAAGATTGTCCTGCGTGAATTGAATACCGTACTGCTGCACCAGCTTGTTGCCCTGGTCAGCGTGCGGATCAGCGGCGATGATGTGCGTGGCAGGAATCAAGTTTTTATTGAGCAGGCCGCCAATCATGGCGCTGCCCATCGCCCCTGCGCCGATGAAGGCGATTTTTGTATCCTGGAATAAATTCATTGTCGTATCCTCTGCGATGTTTTTGGGGATGACGGAAAGCAGACACAAGTTAACCGCAAAGACGCAAAGAGCGCAAAGAAGTGGCTTTTGCGCTCTTTTAGGATTCAATTGTCTCGGTGAGAGTTATCCCAGCGGATATGGGGCGCGATCACGCCACTGCGCGACAGCTGTCTCCAGCCGATCCGCCTGCACATCGACACCAATGCCCATGCCCTGCGGCACGATGAGCGTGCTGTCGGGTTGCAGCACAAACGGCGGTTCGGTCACATCAGGATTGAAATAGCGATCTGTAGCGGAAATATCGCACGGCAGCGTCACGCCCGGCAGAGAGGCAAACGCAACATTAGCCGCACGGCCAATGCCCGTCTCCAACATGCCACCAATCCACAGCGGCAGTTGATTCTCGACGCAGATGCGATACATCTCCAGTGACTCGGTGAAGCCACCGACGCGGGCAGGCTTGAGGTTCAGCACCTTAATCGCACCCACCTGCAAGGCAATTCGCAGATCATTGGCCGACTTGATGCACTCATCCAGGCAAATCGGCGATTTGATCTTCGGCTGAAGCTGCCCATGCTCATAAATATCCTCATCGCCCAACGGCTGCTCGATCATGAGCAGATCAAGATCATCCAGCTCGGCCAGATGATCGGCATCAGCCAGCGAATAGGCACTGTTGGCATCGAGCATAAGCATAATGCCCGGATGCGCCTGACGCACCGCCCGCGCCAGTTCCACATCCCAGCCCGGCTGAATTTTGAGCTTGATACGGGCGTAGCCCTGCCCCAGGCGCTTGTTGATGATATCGAGCGTCTTCTCGATACTCGGCTGAATGCCAATGCTGACGCCGACCCACGCCTTCTCCCGCGAGGCATGGCCCTTGTCCAGGCATGATGTGAAGAGATCAGCCAGACGCATATCGTTGGCTCTGGCGAAGGCATCCCAGACCGCCCCTTCCAGGCCGTGTTTGGCGTGGCGATTGCCGCGCACGAGTTTAAGAAGCATCGGAACATCCGTCGGGTGATCGAGCGTCTTGCCGATCAATTTGGGCGCGAGGAAGTGACGCAAAATATGATAGCCCGTTGCGACGGTCTCGCTGCCATAGCCGGGCGCGATCTCAACCGATGCTTCGCCCCACCCGGAGATACCATCCGCTGTGATAACTTCGACCAGCACCGCCGCCTTAAACGGCTCTTCGCCAAAGCTGGTTCGCAGCGGCTCGACATAGGGCATCGCAATCGGGTACAGTCGCACATCTTGAATCGTGATAGATTTCATACATGTTTCTCCCTGAAGACCATTAAAAAAACGGGTGAGGCATCACGCTCACCTCTCATACCCAGGATTACAAAAAATCAAACGTGCCATCATTGCGGGTGAAGACATAATACGTCCGCTCCCCCTCGCGCATAAAATCCGTCGCCACATAGCCCGCCGCG
>DAOTUR010000680.1:0-6087 GCA_034436915.1 Anaerolineae bacterium | reverse complement strand
CTCTCAGTCCTTTGTTAAGGTGCTAAGAGCCTTCTAACACATCAGGGGCGGAAATACAAGTTTTACGCCTTACCTCCCCATCGCTAAAGCGCGGGGCTTCACGGCGCTTCTTCGGTGATCACAATTTTTGCATCCTGAGATAGAATCACAATGGTTCACAGCGTTTTTAGGGCGACGAATGGGGGTCGCCCCTACGATAATCCCACCTCAAATTAAAATGCGACTTGTACGACCACACTGTTCTCTACACCTACCAGCACGCTGCACCCCTACAAGCGAATGGGATGTGTTCAACGTTTCTCTCAATGCTTCTCTATAACACAAAATTTCGGAATCGTTATAATGAAGGTATAACACAGAGAAGAGCGAGTTTATGAGTGAATATGACGCATGGCAAGCCCTACGCCAATTCGTGACGGTGGGGGGCGAAACACTCGCCTATACGCGCACAGGCACAGCGGGAAAACCTTCACTGGTGCTGGTGCATGGCTGGTTGTCACATGGGCGCTTCTGGCGGCACACAATGGACGCGCTGAAAAACGATTATGACTGCATCGCCGTTGATCTGTATGGCTTTGGCTTCAGCGACAAAAACGACAGTGCCGATTACATCATCGAAGCCCAGGCGCGGCGCGTAATGGCGATGATGGATGCGCTTGGCGTGGAGACGTTCGACCTCATGGGGCATTCGATGGGCGGGGCGATTGCGCTGCTGCTGACTGCCGAGCATCCTGAGCGCGTTCGCAAGGTCATCGAGGTGGACGGAGTCGTCACGGGCCAATTGACGCCGTATATCCGCCGCGTTATTGTGCCACCCCTTCGCATCGGCTATTACATTCCGCAGCTATGGGACATTAGCCGCATTGGGTTTCGCCGCTGGCCCTGGTATAAACATATCTATGCCGATAATGCCCTCACTTACGAGCGAGATATCATTGCGCTCGGCAGCGAAGACCTCCTCATGTCCGTGATTCCAGGCGGCGAGGCGGCGACGTATCACGCTTTGAATGCTATCAACCAGATCAATCTGACAGCGGCGCTGCGCGAGATACGTGTCCCAACGCTCATCATCTTTGGCGAGGCTGATAATACCGTCCCCCTGAGCGAGGGGCATTACGCAAAGACACACATCCCCAACAGTCGCCTGCTTGTGTATGAGCGCTGCGGCCATAACCCCATGCTCGAAATGCCAGAGCGCTTTGCAGCCGATGTCAAGGCGTTTTTGCAAGGCTGATGATTACGATGCCTCTGCCGTTGCTTCCGCTGTTGGGATAACCGTGAGAGGCGTGTCTGTCGCTATCGGCAGAATGATCTCTGTCGCAGTGGACACGATGATCTCTGTCGCAGTTGGCATAGGCGTCTCGGTGGCCGTGATCTCTTGCGTGGCTGCACTCTCGTCGGTGGAGATGACGGTGGCCTCGCCTGGCGTGACCTCGACGGTTGCAAGCGGCGGCGGGGTGAGGAGGGCATCAGAGGGCAGGCATTCCGCATCGTAACTGCTGCTCAAGAGCGTCAAATCCACGACATCGACATATCCACTGCCATCCAGATCCGCGCCTGCAAAGACTTCGCCATAATGCGAGGTGAGAATAGCAATATCAGCCGGCCCGACGCAGATATCGCCATTGAGATCACCGCCGCGCAGGGTGACAACGGAGGGCGTGATGCCAGGGGCGAGGTAGAGTATCTCAGGCAGATACAGCGGCGCATCAATCTGGACGCGGGTGACTTGATCGGCCAACCCCGCCAGCGCATACAGGCCGTTGGCATCGGTATAGGCGGTGCTGAGGACGCTGCCATCGGCGGCAAACGCCTGAACGCGAATGAATGCCTGTCCCAGGACGCGATTGGGATAGAGCGCCTGCCCATTGATCGCCCGCAAAGCCAACGTTGGCGCGGCGGTGGGTGTTTGTGAGGGCCATGCTGTCACAGTAAGATCGAGCGTGGGCAGAATGATAATGGACTGGGTGAGCGTTTCGGTGGGAGTTTGAGTCGCTGCATCTATGGGCGCAAGGGTCGCTGTCGCAGATGCCTCTATTGGAAGCACAGTGGCAGTTGGCGTCTCTGTCAGCGTCGGCTCAGATATTGTTGCTTCGACGGGGAGCGTGGCGAGCGCCGTGACCTCGGCTGGCAGATCAGGTGCTACAGTGGCGTCCTGAGCCAGCACTGCATTCAGACCAAGCACACACAGGACAGCAGCAAGACATCCAACGGCGATACGCTTCATAGCAGATTCCCTTAATGTATTTTTTATTCTAGCACGTTCTCGCGTGAAACATGGCAAAGGAATTGTATATGTTGCTGGCAAGTTCTTTCCACATTCTTGATCTGACACGGCTGCTGCCGGGCGCTGTCTGCACGCACTTTCTGGCCGAGATGGGGGCAGATGTCATCAAGATCGAAGACCCCTTCGGCGGTGATTACGCCCGCTGGATGCCGCCGCTCATGAATGGGCAGGGAGCGTTCTTTCAGGCGAGCAATCGCGGCAAGCGCAGCCTGATTCTCAATCTGAAAGCAGCGGAGGGACAGGCCGTGCTGCATCGCCTCGTGCAAAGCGCCGATGTGCTGATCGAGAGCTACCGCCCTGGCGTCATGGCTCGCCTCAACTGCGATTACGCCACACTCAAGGCCATCAATCCGCGCCTTGTGTACTGTTCACTCTCAGGCTGGGGCCAGACCGGGCCATATACCGATCTCAGCGGCCATGATCTCAATTATGTCGCGCTCAATGGTGTGATGGGCAGCATGGCGAAGCCGCAGCCGCTCGGCGGGCAGATCGCGGATATTGGCGGGGCCTATGCGGGCGCAATGGGCATTCTGGCCGCGCTGCTAAATCGGAGTGTGACAGGCGCAGGCGTCTCGCTGGATATTTCGCTGTTTGAGGGCGGGATGCCATTTGCGATGTATCAATGGGTGGAGAGCATGGTGACGGGCGGACACGGATCGCTGACGGGCGGCATGGCCTTTTACAACGTCTATCAGAGCGCGGATGATCTGCCGATGGCGCTGGCCGCGCTTGAGCCGAAATTCTGGCACAATTTTTGCACCGCGGTCAATCGCCCCGACTGGCTGGCGCTGCATACCGATGAAAGTCAGCAGGAGCGACTCAAGCAGGAGATTGCGGCGCTCTTTGCCACCCAATCCGCCGCCGCCTGGAGCGATCTGCTCTCCGGGGCCGACTGCTGCTTCACGCTGGTCACGCCGCCAAATCAGCTCATGAATGATCCACAGATTCAAGCGCGAGGCATGGCCGGAATCGATGCACAGGGCATTCCCTGGATGCGGAGTCCGGTGCGTGTCTCAGGCGAACAGGCGGCGGTTGGTCACGCGCCGGGCTATGGCGAACATACGCGCATGGTGCTGACGGAGGCGGGCTACACAGCGGAGGAGATCGCGGATTTGGTTCAAAAGGAGATCATAAAATAACCTTAACCCCTCACCGCCCGGCCTCCTCTCCCACAGTTTCTATTCAGCTATCCATATGGATCGTGAGGTTGTAGGGGCAGGATATATCCTGCCCATATATCCTGCCCTGATGCTAAATTCCCTACACATCACAAGGCACGATGCATACCTTACCTTCGGTGGCCTACGGCTCGGTGACTTCGTTCGCGCCCCTACAAGGGGTTTTTCTCATGCATAGGTGACAATTACCTCCCACACGGGGCGAGGAGGAGCAAAACAGGACAAAAAAACTCCTCTCCACGAAGTGGGGAGGGGTTGGGGAGGGGTATTTACTTCGGTGGCAGCACATCACGCGGTTTGCTGCTGCCATCTTTGGCCTTGCCGACCACGCCGCGCTCTTCCATCACATCGATCAAGCGGGCCGCACGGGTATAGCCGATGCGAAGCTTGCGCTGGAGCAGCGAGACGCTGGCTTTTTCGAGGCGCTGCACCATATCCACAGCCCGCTCATACAGATCGTCATCCCCTTCGGGAACGTCGTCGTCGTCGGCATCACCATCATCATAATCGTCGTCAAATGTATCGCCGTACTGCGAAGACGATTGGGTAGGATGCTTACCCTGTTCCGTCCACAGGCCCGCTTGCTTGGCCGATGAGCGGCTCATGCCACCTTCGGGGATGGGCGAGGGCGCGGATGATGTGAAGATGACAGCGGGCCGCGTGACATCGGGATTTTCAACCGCCTGCATCTTCCAGAAGCGCACGACGTTTTGAATCTCCATATCCGACACGAACACGCCCTGCAAACGCAGCGGTGCGGGAGAATCGCCGCTGAGGTAGAGCATATCGCCGCGCCCCAACAGACGTTCCGCGCCCGGCTGATCCAGGATGACGCGGCTGTCGACGCTGCTCGCCACCGCAAACGCGATACGGGCCGGGAAGTTGGCTTTGATCAGACCCGTCACGACATCGACGGAGGGCCGCTGTGTCGCCAGCACCAGATGGATGCCTGTCGCACGCGCCAGCGCCGCAATGCGCGTAATGGTGCGTTCGGTTTCTTCCGGGGCCAGCATCATCAGGTCGGCCAACTCATCGATGATGACGACGATATACGGCATCAGATCCGTCTTTATCGGATCACGATGTTTGTTGAAGTCTTCGATATTACGCGCTCCGGCCTCAGAGAAGCGGCGGTAGCGTTCATCCATCTCGCGTGTGACCCACTTGAGCACACCGACGATGCGCTCCAACTCCACCACGACGGGCGCGACCAGATGCGGGATACCGTTGTAGCCTGTCAATTCGACGCGCTTGGGATCGACCATGATGAAGCGCACTTCTTCCGGCGTATGGCGCACGAGGATGCTGGCAATGATGGCATTCACGCACACCGATTTACCGGAGCCTGTCGTGCCTGCGATCAGCACATGCGGCATCGACGCCAGATCCGCCGAGATCGGAACGCCGGACACGCTTTGCCCCAGGGCAATCGCCAGCGGTGACTTGTGTTTGGCGAAGCCGGGCGAGTCCATCACGTCACGCAAACTCACCAGAGCGGGTTCATCGTTCGGCACTTCAATGCCGACATAGCCTTTGCCCGGCACAGGCGCTTCCATACGGATCGATTTCGCACCGAGGGCCAACTGCAAATCTTTGTCCAGGGCAGCAATCGCGCCAACTTTGACGCGCTGCTGTTTGCCGCTGCGCGAGAGATAGCCCGGCTCAACGCCAAACTGCGTGATCACCGGGCCTGTATTGACTTCGACCACGCGCCCCGGCGAATCGAAGGCGTTGAGCGTGTCTTCAATCAGCTTGGCCTGTTTGAGCAGCTTGGCGCGATCAATCTCCTGATCTGACCCGGCGGCGAGGAGCGTCCGTGCATCCGGTAGACGCCACTGCGTGCGATTGCGCGTGCTCTGAACAGCGCTCACAACGGGCTGTGACAGCGGCATGGCGGGCGGAATGCTCAACGGCTCCTGATAAGGCGTTGCTATGGCTCGTCCCTGGACGGAAGGCAGATGTGAGGGCGCTGTCGCCATGTCTTCCGGCGCGGGGGCGCTGGCGGCCACAGACGGCGGCGCAAACTGGCCGCTGCGAATGGCATTGATGCGCTCCTGACGGGCATCCGTTTCGGGCGCAGTTGGGGTCGAAGCCGCAGGCGGTGTCATCGCAGGCGGGCGCGGCGGGAGGGCCTCGCTCTCGACAGCCGATGCCGTATACACGGGCGCTGCTGTTGGATTGCTCGGCATCCCCGGCATAGAGGGCGGTTGTGGGGGGCTGGCGGGCGCATCTGCCGTGCCATTCCCATTGGGCCGATTGAAGACGGGCGAACGGCCCATGCTGGCCGCAGGCTGCGCGGTTGTGGGCGGCATCATGTCATCATCGTGCGGCAGTGGATTGGTGGGGATGGCGGGCAGGGCGGGCGTGTTGCCCCCCCGATTGAACCACCCGCGTCCACCTTCGGGCGCGACAGGCGCACTCGTGGCAGCATCGCGGTTGCCTCGGCGCAAACGCCCAAACAGGCCGCTGCCCTCGTTATCCTGAGCTATCGGCGTGGGATAGGGGATTGCGCCGCCCGTCGCATTGGCCTGGGCCACGCGCTGGATTGACACTGCTTCCGGCAGCGCCCCACGATTAAAGCGAATTTGCGGCGCAGTAGAGGGGGCAGGCAGGGCCGCCTGT
>DAOTUR010000679.1:0-4040 GCA_034436915.1 Anaerolineae bacterium | reverse complement strand
CTCTCAGTCCTTTGTTAAGGTGCTAAGAGCCTTCTAACACATCAGGGGCGGAAATACAAGTTTTACGCCTTACCTCCCCATCGCTAAAGCGCGGGGCTTCACGGCGCTTCTTCGGTGATTATCGCGGCATCATTAAAAATTGTAAAAATTGGAAAGACTGAATGACAAACGGGATTGAGTGGCGCTTTCAGGCCAGCATTGCTAAAATGAATTTTTCCCTATCCGTAAGAAGAGTCGTACCACAATGCCCAATGAGATGCTTATCCAGCAGCTTGAGACCCTCCGAGACCTTTACAACCAGCAGCAAAAAGCGGCGACTGTGCTGCAAACCACCTTTAAAGCCGTGACCGATGCCCAGAACAAGACGCGCAAAGCCCTGAGCGATTACAGTACACAAAATACAGGCACCGATATCGGCGCAGCCCAGGACACCTTCACCCGACTGCGCTTAAAGGAGGAGACGATTGATCCGCTGCTGCCCAACCTGCGCCGCGAGATCAAAACCCTGACGGCCTTCACCAGCGCCCTCAAGGATGCCGCTGTCGCGCTGCGGACTGAGCCTGTAGATGTGGGGCGGCTGGACAAAGCGCTTGCCATCCTGCAAAGCGCATCTCAGGCGAATATTCAGGCGGTAGTGCCGGAGCTGCGTGAAGAACTCGACCTCGCACAGCGGGCGCTGGGAGAAGACTTTGGCTACAAACTGCGCGAGGCTCTCGCAGAGCAGGGTGTCAGCATTGGCGGACGTGCGCCAAAATTTACAATTGGGCATTTTGAGTTGGATGCCAACTTCGCTAAACGCTTTATGACGCTGCGCTACGGCAAAGATATGGTCGTGCCGCGCATCTCTATCACTGTCGATGCCGCCCTGAAAGCCTACGCTGACGCCACAAAAACCATCAGCGGGCGCAATCAGGACGGTAAGGCATGGATGGCGCAGTTGTATGAGGCGTATCAGATTGTGCGGCGCAAACGTGACAATACGGGGGCTCGCGTGAATATCGTCGAGTGCTATCTGGAAATGGTGCTGCTGCGTCAGGGGCGGCTCTTTGCCAGCGAACCGAGCAAGCATACCTTCATCGATTACAGCCGCGCTCAGTTCATTTATGATTTTTACGAATACGCCAACACCAAACGAGTGTCGATCAACGGCCTGTTTGTGAAAGCCTCGTCCGCGACCATATCGGTCACAGACAACCCCGCCAAATGCATGTGGATTGTCGAAGGCGATTCGCCCTATGACGGGCGCTATATCTCTGATATTGAATTTGAGTAAGGACTAAAGATGCTGCCCGAACCTCGTTTGGCACAACAAATTATCGAGACGCTCGGTCAGTCAGGGACGCCGCTCTCCAAAGGCGTGAGCTACTACAATGCTGGCAATGATGCCCTGCTGAATGCGATTGACACGCATTATCTCGGCGCGTATCTGTCGGATGGTGGCGCAGTGTTTAAGCTGGTGGTGGGCGATTATGGCAGCGGCAAATCGCATTTCCTGTACTGCATTCGGGATCGGGCATGGCAGCGCCATTTTGCCGTGAGCAAAATTGATCTCAGCCCCAAAGAAAGCCCCTACGACGATCAGCGCCGCGTGTATGCGGCAGTGGCCTCGGTGCTGATGTGGCATGAATTGGGCAGCACGAGCGAAGATGAGCCGGGGTTGGTACGCTTCCTCGAAGCCACCCTGTATCGTCTACTCCAGCCCTACAATATGGAGGCGCAGGAAGAAGGCGCGGCAGAAATCCCCGAAGTGCGGGCCTTCCTCCAGACGCTGACGACCACGCCGATTGACAGCCTGAGCTATCACAAGGCGATCCTGGGCTATTTCAATGCGCTGATGCGCGGGCAGGAGCGCCGCGTCGAATCGTTGCAGCGCTGGCTGCATGGCGAAGAGGTCACGCCGGAAGATATGCGTGATCTGCGCTCGATTGGCGTGACGGAGAAGATCAACAAGAATAACGCCTTCAAGATGCTGCGTTCGCTGTGCCAGACGGTGCGGGCGATGGGCTACAGTGGGCTGGTGCTGCTGTTCGATGAGGGAGATCGCATGTTGAGCATTGGCGGCAAGGCTGAGAAGACCGCCACCGACAATCTGCGCGAAGTGATTGATCGCTGCCGCGAAGACCTGCCCGGCGCACTCTTCATGTATGCTGTCCCGCCCGATTTCCTGCACACGGTGGTGCCAAAATATCCCGCCTTGCAGCAGCGTATTCAAGCGGCGAATTATTTCTCGCGCTCCAATCCATTTAGCCCACAGATCAACTTGGAACACCTCGACGTATCGGATGAAATGCTGCTGGAAGCCATCGCCCACCGCCTGCTGCCGATCTTTGAGATCGCCTATGATCTGAAGCTGAACAAGGATTTGCAGGCGGATAATATTCGCGTGCTGTCGGAAGCGGCCCGCAATTCCTATCTGGCGATCAGCCACCGCCGCCTGTTCATCAAGGCGCTGGTCACGGAGTGGTATCGCCAATCGCAGGAGGGTGAAGCGCCGCTCACGGCGGATTACGCGGGGGCGCTCATTCGCGGTCAGAGCGAATCGCTCAATGCGCTGGCCGATGACCAACAGAGCGCGTATTGAGGAAGATGATGGTGATGGAATCGCAAATCGTATCTCATCCTCACTTTGGTCAGGGGCGCTTGCTCAAGACGTATATGAGCGGCCTGGAATGGGAGGTGCAGTTTGACTCCGGGCGGCGCTTTCGTCTGCCTGCCAAAGAGTTCACAGCCGAATCCGTCAGCGCTGTCCCTGGCGATTCACCAACCGTCCTCCCCACGCGCACAGCAGTGCTCGAAACCGATCAATTTCGGGCGCGTCAAACGCTGGAAGCGCTGCGCGTGGGCGTTGTGCCGCTGCACGCAGCGGAAACCCTGACGATTGGGCTAGAGGCCGAGCGCGTCAGCCTGAGCCGCGCCCTGGATCGCAGCCGTGAGCGCGGCGGCGATGTGATGGCGGTGATCGGGGATTATGGCTTTGGCAAAAGTCACTTCATCGAATTGTCGGCGCAGCGGGCCATGCAGGAAAATTTCATCGTAGCCGGGGCCAGCCTTGATCTGGTCGAAGTGCCACCGGGCCGCGCCCACAAAATCTATGAAGCATTGGTCACATCTCTGCGCTATCCCGATACCGATGAGCGCGGTCTTGCGACGTTGATTCGCAAGGCGCTGGAAAAACCGTCGGCCATCGCTCAGTTCATCGCCCAATGCCCGCTTGATGTCAAAGACTGCCCGCTGTCGGCGGCGCTGACCGCGCTGCAAGACTGCCCCAGTCAAAGCGCCTTTGACGAGATCATCTTCTGGCTGAGTGGGCAGATCAAACCGCAGACCGAGATGAAAACCTGCTTGAAGAAGCCGCCGCGCCTGTATGTGACGGGTGAAATCGCCCGCCAGTACACCTATTTGCTGACGGGCATCAGCGTATTGGCAACCCTGGTGGGCTACAGCGGCCTTGCGATCATGATTGACGAGTCGGAGCATTATTCGCTGCTGCGTGCCAACCAGCGCGATAAGGCCGACTCCTTCTTCAAGGCCATGATCGTGAGCACGCTCGGATTGAACAATGGCCGCATCGACGCGACCAGTATTCCGTCTCACCCGCGCTTCGATTATCCCGTCACCTTCTCGTCCGAGCCGCATGTGCTGTTCCTGTTTGCGCTCACCGAGAGTGAAGATCGGATGCCTGTGGGGACATGGCTGGCCCCCTCGCACATTGTGCGGCTGGATGATCGCCTGATTGAAAAGGATATTCTGAGCTTTTTCAAGACGCTGCTCCAGTTTCACGCCCTCGCCTACGGCTATCCGCTGGTGCGGGAGCGCTATGAAGATATTGTGATCGGAGTGACGCTGCTGCTGGCACGGGCCATCTCGCAGCATCGCATCAATGTGCGCCAGTTGATTCGCAGCGCAGTGGCGGTGTGTGATCTGCTGTATCTGCATGAGGATTATGCGGCCCCTGATCTCCTCGATGAACTCAAGCGCGGTCTCAAAGTGTGAACGCCCAGAGTCTTAAGGCGCATCTGCCGCGCACCTGGGATGCGTTC
>DAOTUR010000678.1:0-5643 GCA_034436915.1 Anaerolineae bacterium | reverse complement strand
ATCAACATTTTGAAACGAACCGGATGGGACGCATCCGCAGGCGCTAACGTAGAGTGCAGTGAGGCTCATGCGTGGTCTGGAAGCCTCCGCCTTTAGGCGTGGGGAGCGCTCACGGTAGCAGTGAGTATATTTTGAGGAAATACGATGATGAAAAAATGGATTTTAATCATCCTGATGGCGTTTTGTGTTGTGCCGCTGCTGGCACAGGATACCCCGTCACGCGCCGCGACACAGCCGACAGTGCTGACAGTGCTGGCGCGGCAGGTAGGCCGCCAGAGCCTGACGTTGAGTGATGTGGGCGATTGGAACTGGTTCTTTGGCACATATGATTATGTCAAAAATCTGGGCTGCATCGGCGCACCCACAACAGCGCCTGCCGGGGGCCGCTGGCAACGCTGGGAGATGACCTATGGCAGCACCCCGTATACCTATCTCATCACCGATGATGCGCAAACGCTCGTCCTGTGCAATGAGGCCGCCCTGACCACGCCGACTGTGCCGCCGCCTGCTACGGCTGTGCCCGTGACTATTGTCCCGCCGCCAGCCGCCACGCCAGGAATTGCGCTCACACCTATTGGCGAAGCCGCCAGTGGCACATTAGGAGGCCCTGCCACACCTGAAATTGTGTGTGCCATTCCGCCGCGTCTGGTGATTGGTGGGGCGGGACGAGTCACGCCGGGCGATGCCAATTGGGTGTATGAAGCCGCCAACCGTACCAGTCGTAAAGTGGGCGAAATCCCCGGCGAAGGCACGTTTACGGTGATTCAAGGGCCTGTGTGCGATCCTGTCACAGGCATGAATTATTGGCTCGTGCAGGGCAATGGCCTCACCGGATGGACATCCGAGGGCCAAAATGGGGAGTACTGGCTTGAGCCTGTGTCGAGCAAACCCGGCATCAATCCGTCCAATGCCGCCCGCCTCAAGCCTGCGGCCTGGGTTGCGGCCTTTCCGGTTGCCATCCAGAATGTGATTTTTAGCCCACTGTCACGCTATTTTGTGGTGATGGATACGACAGGCCGCGCCGCCCTGTACGATGCAACTACGCAGAGCCTGCTCAACGAGCTGCGTGCGCCAGGAGCCAATCCGCAGCCCTTCACCCTGATTCGTTTCAGCGCTGATGATGCCTATCTGGTGACAGCCGATACAGCCAACAATGTCTATATCTGGGATGTGGCTTCGGTGCGTGCGCTCGGCCAGATCACGACAGAGAAAAATGTGGTCGCGCTGGCCTTCAGCCCGGATGCATCGGCAAATCGCGTGCTGGCGGTGGCGACGGATGATGGCATGGTGCGGCTGTGGGGCATTCCGGTGGTGACGCCGCAAACACCGCCGCTGATGATGCAGACTCTGCCAGCCCCGGCCACATCGCTCGAATTTAGCCCGGATGGACGGATGCTCATTGCCCTCGATGCCACCAGCAAAATGCTGGCGCTGTGGGAGGTGGGGGGTTGACCTCTCCCTAAATCCCTCCCCACTGTGTGGAGAGGGACTTGACCCCACTCCCCGCCTCGCTCCTTGTGGGAGAGGCGGTCGGGAGGTGAGGGATCAATCAGCACAGCGATTCAGAACTGAGGTTTGATTATTCGTTGGGTGTGACGCGGATGTTCTGGGCGACACGGGCGGTATCAACGGGCAGTGTGATCGTCAGTGTGCCATCGCGGTTGAGCTTGGCCTTTGCTTGATTGGCCTTGACCGGAATCACAAGTTCGATGCTGCGTGAGAAGATGCCAAATTTACGATCTCGCAGCAGATAGTTGGCCTTTGGCGAGACCTCATCGCCCTGGGTTTGCACGCTCAGGGTGAGGGTCGTGCCTTCCATGCTGACCTCAATGCTGTCCGCCATCAGGCCGTCCAGCGGGGCCACACGAATCACGACCTCATCATTGAGTTCATACACATCAAAGCGCATCGGGGATGTGCTGCCTGTGGCATTCTGGACGGTTTGAATGCCTTGATTGATGACCTTGCCCGCGACGACGCTACCTGTTTGCAGGGCCTTTTCAACGGTTTCGCGCAGATTGTTGAGTTCACGGCGAGGGTCAAATTTGTCGCTCATGGAGTATGCTCCTCTTCATTGTTGGAAAGGACGATGCCTTAAACCCGATCCCTCCCGCGTTTGATGTCATTATGATAATTATACGTCCGAACAGGATCAGGGGTTGTTGCGAGAATCAAAAACGCCGAGAGATTGCTCTCGGCGTTTCGTGTGCGCTGTGGGGCGCTTAGATTTCTGTGAACTGGCCTTCGACCACATCATCGGGCTGTTGGCGATTGCCGCCGCTGCCGTTTGCGCCGTAGTCGCCATATCCACCAAAGTCACTGCTGCTGCCCGCTGTGGGCTGGCCCTGCTGTGCATACGCTTGCTCTGACAATGTATGCGCGGCCCCTTGCAGCGCTTCCGTTGCGGTACGGATGCGATTCACATCATCAGTCTTGGCCGCTTCACGCAGGTCGGTAATCTGGCGTTCAATCATGCCGCGATCTGTGGCATTGACCTTATCGCCCAGGTCTTTCACCGATTTCTCAACCTGATACGCCAGCGAGTCGGCTTCGTTCTTGACCTTCACCAGTTCAGCGCGTTTTTCGTCTGCCGTGCGGTTCTGGTCGGCTTCGCGCACCATGCGATCCACCTCTTTCTCAGAGAGATTGGTGGAGGCTGTGATGGTGATCTTCTGCTCTTTGCCGCTGGCCTTGTCTTTAGCGCTCACGTTCAGGATACCATTCGCATCAATATCGAATGTCACCTCGATCTGAGGCACGCCGCGAGGAGCCGGGGGCAGACCTGAAAGCTGGAACTGGCCGAGCAGCATATTGTCGGCGGCCATCGGGCGTTCACCCTGATAGACCTGGACATCGACGCCGGGCTGATTGTCGGCGGCTGTGCTGAATGTTTCTGTCTTACGCACCGGGATGGTCGTGTTGCGCTCAATGAGCTTGGTCATCACGCCGCCCATTGTCTCGATACCGAGCGTCAGGGGGGTCACGTCCAACAGCAGGATATCCTTGCGCTCACCGGACAGGACGCCGGCTTGCAGTGCCGCACCAACGGCCACAACTTCATCCGGGTTCACGCTCTTGTTGGGAGATTTCCCAAGCAGGCGTTCCACCAGCTCCGGCACCATCGGCATACGAGTCGAGCCGCCGACGAGGACGACTTCTTTGATGTCATTTTTGGTCAGGCCCGCGTCTTTCAGCGCCTGCTGGACAGGATTTTCTGTCCGCTTGAGCAGGTGCGCGGTGATTTGTTCAAATTTGGCGCGGCTCAAGGTGGTCACAAGATGCTTCGGGCCGTCAGCATTGGCGGTGATGAAGGGCAGGTTGATTTCTGTCTGCACCATGCTCGACAGTTCAATCTTGGCCTTCTCAGCCGCTTCCTTCAAGCGTTGCAGCGCCTGACGATCCGCCCGCAGATCAACGCCCTGTTCCTTCTTAAATTCGTCAACCAGCCAATCCACGATCACTTCATCCCAGTCGTCACCGCCCAGGTGGGTATCGCCATTGGTGGCCCGCACTTCGACGACGCCATCGCCCACTTCCAGCACGCTCACATCGAATGTGCCGCCGCCCAGATCGAAGACCATGATCATCTCATTGGCCTGCTTATCGAGACCATAGGCAAGTGCAGCGGCTGTCGGCTCATTGATGATCCGCAGCACTTCCAACCCTGCGATCTTGCCCGCGTCTTTGGTGGCTTGGCGCTGGCTGTCATTGAAATACGCCGGAACCGTGATGACCGCCTGCGTGACTTCTTCGCCCAGATAGGCTTCGGCATCGCGCTTGAGTTTGGTCAGGATCATCGCGCTGATTTCCTGCGGGGAGTACAACTTATCCATCAGCGGAATACGCACACGCGCATCACCGCTGGGGCCAGCGACCACTGTATAGGGCAGGCGGCTGATTTCATTTTTGGCGTCATCGGCAGATTTGCCCATGAGACGCTTGATGGAGAAGACGGTGTTTTCCGGATTCACAACGGCCTGACGGCGTGCGGCCTGTCCGACGATGCGTTCTTTGTTTTTGTTGAAGGCGACGACGGAAGGCGTGGTACGGTTACCTTCGGCGTTACTGATGACGACGGGTTCTCCATTCTCAAGCACAGCGACGACTGAGTTGGTTGTCCCTAAGTCGATACCGACGATTTTTCCCATAATGATATTCCCTCTGATTGTTTGATGTCACTCATTTGGCTGAATTACTGCCAGTATAGAGGGAGAGTATCAGAGACATATCGGATGTGTGTAAGAGCCGTATCAGACGAGTCTTGGAGGAGCATTAACACCTTTTTCGTTGAACGATCAACCAAAATCTTGTCTTAAATTCGGTTGGATTCAACGAAAAAGGTTATTTTTTGAGCAAGGCCATCACACCATGCAGCACGTCAATCACGCTCTGACGATCATTGGCGCTGCACAGAGGAATGCTGACGTTCGGGCCGACCTTCGTCCCGGCGCGGATTTCATCGATACTTGCGCCACCCGGTAGATCGCGCTTGTTGGCGACCACGAGATGCGGCACATCGACAAAGCTGGAGAATTGGCGAATGAGTTCCGCCGCATCGGGGAACGAGGGCTTATCGGTGCTGTCGACCAGCACAATGAACGCATTCATTTCGCTGGCGAGAATTTCCCACATGAACTGGAAGCGGGTTTGCCCCGGCGTCCCAAACAGATGGATCACATCATCGCCCAGCGTGATGCGACCAAAATCCATCGCCACAGTGGTTTGGGCCTTGATGCCGCGATCTTCCGTCGTGATATTTTTCTCAGTGAGAATCACGGGAATATCCGAGGCTGTTTTCACAAATTCGGTCTTGCCGGAATTGAACGGCCCGGTGACAACGAGTTTATAAGACGCCACACGATCCTCCCTCGGGATAGAGACACCATACGAAGTATTGTACGGGCAAGGTTACGCCGCCGCAAGTGAGCCATATAGATCAAATGGTTGAGAGGAGGGGAAGAGTGAGGCTATACATCTCACGGAAACCTGATGAATTCTGCCGGGATCGCCTTTGACAGAAAATGCTCCGTCTCCGGACGATAGAAGACAACGCCTGCGGCATGGGCTTCTTCGCTGAGGATTTGTAGGACGATAATCTCATCGCTGCGCCGTGACGCCACCGTCATCGCCCGCTCATGGCTGGTCGTCAGATGCACATACTGGCGACTGAGGGCTTTCAGGCCATCAAGCCTGATCAGGTCAAGCGCAGGCTCATTCGTGCCATGAAACAGGACAGCAGGCGGCTTGAAGGGCCGATAGGTGATCTCAGTCACAGCGGCATTGTGTCCATACATCGCCCGAATCCGTTCCTCTTTGATCTCATAGCGCTTTTTGCCCGTCTTGTCGCCTTTGACGATCTCCAGCACATCCTTCCAGCTATAGCGGCCATTGGGAAAGCGCTTCTGGATCGCGGCCCAGACGGAATCGACAGAGGTAAAGCCCTGAGCATCAAGCGTGAGATTGAATTCTTGAGGATTGTGACGCAGGATATAGGCAAGGAATTTTGAGAGTTTTTCTTGGTCAATCATCGAATCGGCGCGAGAGACCCCTGCCTTTAGGCATGGGGAGGGAGAGCGCCTTGTCTTTTCTGGTAGGTATAGCCGTCAGAGTGCTTTCCCCGAAGGGAGGGAGCGATTTGAGTGA
>DAOTUR010000677.1:0-1955 GCA_034436915.1 Anaerolineae bacterium | reverse complement strand
GTGCTGTGGTCGGGGCTGCTGTGGGGCGGGCTGCTCAACGGCGCGGGCCTGATGCAGGTGCGAGCCGATATCAGCATTGATCTGGTGAAGATCATTCAGGCACTGATCATCATGTTCGTGGCCGCCGATCAGATCATTCGCTTTTTGTGGCGCGTGCCGCAAGCCAAAGCCGATGAGAAGATTCAGGTGACAACGGGCTGGAATAAATAATAAACCTGAATTTCGGATAGGTTTTGGCAGGGGTCGTCAGGGGTTGAAAACCCCTGCCTCCCGTTTTGCGGGGCTGAAAGTCCCGTCCTAGAGCAGGATAAAGAGATATTTTGAGCGAGGCTTTCAGCCTCGCAACAGGCAAGACAGGGGCTTTCAGTCCCTGGCGATGAGGCAAGAATGCTCTTGTTGAGCGATCCAAAGCTTAGGTTAATAAGGTTCAGCGACGGAGCATAGCGTTACATGCTCACCACACAATTATGACATACCAGGACAAAGAATTTATGACCACTGCCACACTCCCGCTCGAAAAACCCAAGCGTTTGGCCTACTCTCTGAGCCGTAAGCGCGTCATTGCCATCCTGATTCTGCTGCTGGCCGCGCTGATCCTGTGGCGTGCTCCTTTGTCAATCCCATCGGACGCAACCACCACGCTGACAGTCCAGGCTGGAGCGCTGGAGACTGTGCCGCATGTCGTTGTGCCGACGCTGGCCTATCTCGTCTTTGTGGGCGGATTTATGGCGCTGGCGGCTGGCGCGTCACTGACTCCGCAGTCCGACACAGGCGAACAAATCACAACGATTGCGCTTGCCATTGCGGGCATACTTATCATCCCCACGATCCTGATTGCGGCGGGTGTGGGCGGTGCAACCAACGTCCTCACGCTCGTGGTCGAGAGCTTCCAGCTTGCCACGCCGATTGTGATTGGCGCACTCGCGGGCATCTGGTGCGAACGGGCGGGCGTGTTCAATATCGGGCTGGAAGGCATGATGTTGTTCTCGGCCTGCTTTGGCTTCACGGCGCTGTTTTTCCTGCGTCCGCTGTTCCCGAATGAGCAGGTTGTCATCCCGCAGTTGATCGGCGTGGGCGTGGCGATGCTCACGGGACTGATCATCTCCATGCTGCACTCCTGGCTCTCGATCACATTTGCCACCGATCAAACCGTGAGCGGGACAGTCATCAACATTCTGGCTGTCGGCGTCACCAGCTTTGTGCGCCGCCAATATCTGCTCTCCAGTACGGGCGGCTTCCCCACTCTGCCTGAAATTGCCATCCCGCTGCTCTCGCAGATTCCCATCATTGGCCCGGCCTTCTTCATCAACAAGCCGATTTTTCTGACGATGTTTGTGCTCGTCATCGTCACCTATGTCGTGCTGTTCCAGACGCGCTTTGGGCTGCGCGTGCGGGCTGTCGGTGAGCATCCGTCGGCGGCAGATACACTGGGCATCTCGGTCAATCGTATTCGCTGGCAGGCGGTCATGATTGGCGGCCTGATCGCGGGCCTGGGCGGGGCATGGTTCTCGCTCGAATCAGCAGGCCAGTTCAATGACAGCATGACCAGCGGCGCGGGCTTCATTGCGCTGGCGGCGATGATCTTTGGCAAGTGGCATCCGTTCGGGGCCTTCGCGGGGGCTTTGCTGTTCGGCTTTGCCAGCGCCCTCGGGACACGCTTGCAGATCATGGGCGTGACTGTGCCCGTGCAGTTTTTGCAGATGGTTCCGTATATCGTGACATTGGTTGTGTTGGCGGGGCTGGTCGGGCGTGCTGTCGGGCCAAAAGCGGGCGGCATCCCGTACAAAAAAGAAGGCCGCTAAACGCTGCATCTATGGCTTATTGGAATAGGTGTTTATCACCGAAAAAACGCGGGAAGCCCCTGCCTTTAGGCAGGGGGAGGGAAAGCGCTGTTCCTTGTTAAGCGTGTTGACAGCCTAACAGAGTGATTATATGATTTAAGCCTGAAACTGACC
>DAOTUR010000676.1:0-6044 GCA_034436915.1 Anaerolineae bacterium | reverse complement strand
ACATAAATATTGTAACCGGTATAATCTGGGTCAGACCAGAAAATGATTTGTTGCCCATTCGGTGACCACCTAGGCTGATGATTCTGCCAACGCGATAGTATTGGTTTTGCCCCACTTCCATCTCCTCGCATAGTAAAAATACTATCATCTCTTACAAATGAAATTAAACCATTTTGTGGTGTAGGAGTGGATGATATTGGAACTGATGTGAGTGTAGGAGCAGATGATGCTGTAGCAGTGGTTGTTACTGGAACCAAGGTGGGAGTGAATGTCACTGTCCATGAAGCGGCTGTTGCTGTTATATCTAGCTCAGCCTGCGTTAGCCGCGTTTCTGTTGTTAAGCGTGTATCGGGCGTAGGAGTAGATGTCCATACGTTGGCTGTTGTTGTCTCATTGGCACTGGTCGTTGCCTGAGCATTGAGTGTTTGTTGGACAAAGGCTGTCGCAAAGCCCGCCGTTGCTGTTTCCTGGGCTTCAATCGTTTGTTTCGCTTCTGTCTGAATAGACGCCATTTGACTCTGGATTGTTGACTCTAATTGCGTGGAATCAAGTGTTGGAGTGAAGGTAGGTGTTTCTGTGGGTTGAAGAGTTGGTGTAGGTTGCAGAGTTGGAGTCAAGGGAATATCTGGCATAGGCATAGGGCTTGGTTGTATCTGAGCAACACGTGTCGTAATGGTTTGTGTCTCTTGAGCAGCTTGAGTTGCGGCACTATTTTGAGATTTATCTATTAGAGCGGGAACAATTGTAATGAGTGCAGCAATCAACGGAATGAGAATTGCTGCGATAAGCCAACGCCAGTCAATCTTTGGCCGATGTAAGGTGGTACGTGTTATAAGCGGTCTGACCTGCTCAATCAGGCGATCCATATCCCGATGGAAATCAGGATCATCACGCACCAATAATGCATTGTTATAGGCGAGTTCTTTCAGACTTTCAGGTAGCTCGGACGCTCTCGGCGGTGTACCACTGCTCACAATCAACGGAATCACCAGAACGTCATCGCGCTGCAAACCCGTTTCCACTTCCAGACGCACGAAATCACTGGGATCATCCAAGCGGCGATTGCCTGCTGTATCCTTGGCGTTCACCCAATTCGGCCCGATGACGACAAGCATCACACCGCAGTTAGCTGTCGCCTCCCGCAGAACACCGCGAAAATCGCGTCCAGCGGGAATGTTATCGACATCCTTGAAAATGGCATCTTTGCCAAATTCCTGACGGAGACGATCATAGATGCGTCCCGTCATCGTTGTGCTGTCAGATCGCCGATACGAGATAAAAACCTGCGCCATAGATCCCCATAACACCAAAGCCTTTAATAAACAAATTATGCCCCATACTGCTATGGGACACAACAGTTTGTTATAGTACAAAGACTTTTTAGGGGCTTATGACAGCACCAGCGGAAAGACGACTAACACAGCCAACGCTCCGACGAGAAAACCCAGCAGCACCTGTGGCACCGTGTGATTCTTTGTCTCGACCCGTGACCACATCGTTACGACAGCGATCAACACGAGGGATGCGACCAGCAGCGGATGATTGAGCTTTCCAGCGAGCAGCAGCCCGGTGCTGCATGCTGCTACCACACCCGCATGCGTGGAGATCTTCGTCACATAGCGATTGATGAGCAGTTGTATGGGTGCCCAGATCACCAGTGTCACGAAACAGGCGATCAGGATGCGCGGCGCACTGAAGATCAGCAGGAGCGCTAAACACGTCAGCACACTTAAAAAAAAGACCAGGTAGATCGGTCCGCGTGTGCTGCGCTGGTAGATGTCGCGACGGTGCTGTACCACCATGTAAGCACTCGCCAACATGAGCGGTATGAGCACGAAACTCAGCACCAGCAGCGTCCACTTGACGATCTCTCCCAATGGCAGATCGCCCAACAGGATGACCACCGTGGGAACGCAGATCAGATAGGGGTGAAAGATCCGCCCCATGAGATAGGCGAGTTTATTCGTGTTGTCAGGTGTCACATCCATCGTTGTCATGCCAGTTTCGCCAGATCCTCAACCAGGCGTAAATAATCCAGCTTACCCTGAACCGCCTGATCAATGCGTTCGTACAGGTCCGGATGAGTCTGAGGGCACAGCTTGCGATAATGATCCAGGATCGAAATCACCGTGCGATAAATCCGATCATCGATCTGCTGCACACTCACTTCTCGGAGCGGGACTCCAACAATCTCAACGACCCGCCTTTCCAAACGGCGAAGACGCCACAGCAGAAATCGCTGCTGCACCCACAACACCTTTGTCAGAACGAAATTCGAGCTAATAGCGACAGTGAAAAAGAAGGCGCACAGGGCCATCACCGGTCTAAAGGCGGCATCAATCACGACCGCTGCTTCAAGACTGAACAGGGCGGCGATGAACGTCAAAATATTGCCAAGCCCCAGAAGAAGATAAGAGATGTCAAACAGTATTCCGGCAAAATGCTTGATCCTCGTCGGGAGAATCGTTTCTGTCTTCCACAGCACATAGGTCGCCGGAATAAAGATAACGATCATATAGCTGCACACAACCACGTCGCGCAGCGCGAGCAAGCCATAGCGCATCTGCTCACGCACCAGTGGGGAAAGCTGCATGAAGACGGGCATTGTCAGTAATCCGACAATAATGGTCCCTAAGCTGGCATGAAGAAAGACCTGATCTTTGAACCGAGACGGTCGCATTGTCTGCCGAAACAGCAAATACAGGACATGAATGATCAGCAGCGCACAGACAAATTTGGTATAGAATACAATGGGCTGATTGCCAAAAAAGCTGTCCAACACATGTTCTGTGCGTTGACCGGAAAACGTGATGACAAGAACGCCCAGGAAGCCTGCGAACCAGATCAGGCGCGCAAACTTCGTTTTGAGCTTGCCCGTTCGAGCCGTGCGATAGAGCTCGCCAAAATAGGTGGCCCACAACAGGACGACAAACACAAGCGGGGCATGAAGTGAGAATTCCATCCGCATCCTCTAAACCTCCCTACCATTAAAGATGGTGCGAAGCGACGGAATCGACGTGCCACTCTCAATCAATTCCTGCAGGCGGTTCGCCCGGCTCACGAGATCCTGAATTTGAAAGACAAATTCTTCGGCCTCGCGCTCTTCCGGAGTATTGCTGAGATCGTTGGTGTGGATATAACGCGCACAGCCATATGGCTCTTCCACACCCAATCGCTCTAACATCTCCGGTGACAGCACATCCTTGAGAGGGTGGCGGGAATGTCTGAGAATGATGTGTCCGACTTCATGCAGAATAATATGAGCCCGATGAACGGGATGGGTTGTATCACTGACCAGAACGTAATCAATGTCGGGCGTTGCGACCCACGCGCCAAAGACTTCTTCAAGCGTAAAGTCCTCAACAATGATGCGCCGCCGCCGCCGCGCCTCAATGTACGCCACAAAATCGCTCAAAATAAAGTAATTGAAATCATAGCCCAGTTCACGCAGAGCATCAGTCACTTTACGTTTTTGTTGGTCCATAATCACTTTAAATCCTCGATATAACGAACATAATAATCAAGCGAGTAGAATTATAAAACAGATTAACTAAGCGTCAAGATATGAATTTTTGTCGTTTTTCTTATTTTAGAGAGAAAGATTTTAGCGCCTGATAGCAAAAGTGAATTTTGACATCGCGTGATAATTTTCTGGATTTTATGATGAATTTTGACAGGCGTGATGACGAAAATTTTCGTGCATCTCATTTAAGTTGATGATACGCTGTCAGTCAGGTTGACTAACAGATGGCGGTGCAATGATGAGTGGCAAACGATTGAACAAAACCTATCTCATGCAGCTTCTCGAAAATCGTTATCCAGGCCAGACAATTGATGCGCTTATGCTCAAGGCATTTCGTGAACATGGTAGCGAACGGGCTGCCGCCGAGGCGTTAGGAATTACAGCCCAGGCATTTAATACCTGGAAGTATCGCCTCGGTTTAGAAAGTACGATCTCTCATATAGCATCTCTTAAAAGCCGCTATCCCCGTATGCGGTAGGAACTCATTGAGGAGAGGATGGCATCATGTCGGTTCGATCTGTAAAACCGCAAAAACCAGAAGATATGCTGCTACGTTTGATGCGGGTGGCAGACATTCTCGCCAAAGGGGAAAGGGTCGGGGAAGATGCAGCCTTTCCCTTGATAGGGATAGAGACACCAGACGACTACACGGATAGACCGTCAGTAGAGTAGGTCTTTAAAAACACAAACATGACGTTTTGATGTAAGGTCATTGAAACTCGAGAATAAAGGGCATTATGAATCGTCGTAAGGGCAAGCAATTGCCACCCAAAGCAGGCTGGGCCGTCTATCTACGGACAAGTAGCGAGGAGGCGCAAAATCCGGAGAATTCGCAGCGCCGTCAGCGGCATACGATTGAACAGTCATTGTTTGGCCGCTTCTCTCAGCCAGTGTTCCGTGAATATATTGATAATCTCAGCGGACGTTATGCCAGCAACCGACCGGGTTATCAGCAGATGTTGGAAGATGCACGGGCTGGTCGATTCTCCCATGTTGCTGTCGAGAATGCGGAACGTTTTGGGCGCAATGACACGGAAGCCCTCGTGGCGATTGATGAGCTCCATGAACTTGGGATCGCAGTTTGTTTTGCGGACTATCCTGATCTTGACCCCATCGATCCTGATGATCGTATTATGGTGAGTCTCTCTTTCACATTGGCCCGCCGCGAGTCCATCAAGCTTGGTCAACGTGTCCGGGGTGGTCTCCATTCCAAACTGCGGATGGGCGGTTGTGCTGGCATCGCCCCTGATGGGTACAGGAACTGTGAGCAGAAAACCGAGACAGCTGTGAAGACGGAGCATGGCAAATACACCCGTTGGGTCGAACAGGATCCGGAGCGGGTCAAGATCTGGCGTTTGGCCTGGGATTTTCTGTTAGCTGATCGGATGACGCTGGAAGAGATTGCTGAGGAGCTTCATGGCAGGGGTTATCGATATCGCAGTGGCCGTTCGTTTGTCGATGTCAAAGCAAATGGCAAGCGTAAAGCCAATGTCAGTAGCCTGGCACGGAGCTTTCATAACTGGTTTTATGCAGGATGGGTGATAAGTGAAACAGCCAAGATTCCGCCTAAGACTGTAAAGGGAGAATGGCAACCCATTGTCTCCACAGAGGAGTTTGAGCAGGGACTCAGTATCTTAGCGCGGCGTTACGAGCATCGGATTGCGAAGCGTAAACATGAATACTTATTAAAGGGATTGATTTACCTTGAATTACCTGATGAAGAGAAGCTGGTCAAGCTGACGGGATCAACCTCAAATTCGCGTCGTCCTGGTGGTGGCACGGCCTACTACTGCGTGACGAGCAGCAATATCAATCTCCCATGCAGTATTGTCGATCAGCAAATCTTAGTTGAGATGACACGGATACAGATAAATCCAGAGCTGATTCCTATCATTCGTGAAAGTTATACAGATGAGCTTGCCCGCAAACTAGGTCATCTGCGCCCTTCTGAACAGACTGAGCTACAAGCTGCACTAAGAGCTGTTGATGATGAAGAAGCCCGCATGGCACGGTTGTTTGCAGGAGGGAAAATCACTGAGCGTGTTTGGGACAATTTGTGGGCTGAGTGGCAGGATCGGCGACGGACGATTCAGATGAATTTAGAGGCGTTGCAGCAAAAACGCGAAAATCATATTGCCAATTTGGATGCAGCACTCACGGTCATTGCAAAAGCGGGTATACTGTACAATAAATTGGAACGCAGTGATCAAAAAGAGTTACTGCGTCAGATGATCGAGCGGGTTGTTGTTAACCCGGAGGGCATGATCACTCGTTTGGAGCTAATGTCTCCATTTTCTTATCTGCGACATGTGACACAGCGGATACAGAATGTTGGAGGAGTGTTTTCTGAGGAAAAAACAAACGCCAACCCTGAGGTTGGCGCATGTTCGGACTATATCCCGTTGTGTGACCCCACAGGGAATCGAACCCTGGCCTTCGCCGTGAAAGGGCGACGATCTGACCGCTAATCTATAGGGCCGTCTGTCAATTCGTTTTTCACGACGACATGAAAAGAAGTATA
>DAOTUR010000675.1:0-3470 GCA_034436915.1 Anaerolineae bacterium | reverse complement strand
CCACCACCCTGCCCACCCCCACCACCAGTGGCGTCTCGACGCAGGTGACGGTGCAGTCCGTCCAAACGCCTCCCACCACATCAGCCGCTCCGCAGGTCGTGGTAGCTGCGCCGACAATGACCCCAGAAGTCACTGTGACCGTCCCGGCGGCTGTCACCGTGACCGTGAATACCACTGGCCCGGCGATGGCAATGGGCATGAACAAGGGCGGCGGCAACCTGCGCCCCGGCCCCGGCTCAAACAATAATCCGGTCATCACCAAGATCAACTACCGCGACTCGGCAGCCATTCTCGAAGTGAAACAGGGCGATGGCGGCGATTATTTCAAGTGGATCAAAGTCAATTATCAGGGCAAACAGGGCTGGGTGCGCGAAGACAATGTACGCCTCTCCGGGGCCTTTGGCGCGTTCGGTTATGGCGAAGATTTGTATCCCTGCTCTGCGCCTGACTCGTGGTGGGTACGCGATTATGACGAAACAGGCCAGAATGTCGGCAGTCATGGCGTTCACTATGGCTGGGATCATGGCGGCACGGTGGGCATGTCGATCAAGGCCGGGCCAAAAGGCGGATTTGTCACCAAAGCTGCTGTGTGCCAGAAATGCGGGCCGGAAGGTGCAAGCACGCTGGAAAAAGGCCTTACACTGGGCGACACCCGCATTTTCAGCGATCAATCGTGGAATGGTGGCTATGGACATTACGTCATCGTGCGCTATGACAATGCGCTGCTGCCCGCCACCACGCAAAACTTCCTCAACAGCAAGGGCTGGGCGGGTTATCATGCCTTCGTGATGTATGCCCATCTGTTTCAGATCATCGCGCAGCAGGGACAAACTGTCACAGGCGGCCAGGAAATTGGCAAGATGGGCAACAGCGGCAACTCTGAGGCGGCCCATCTCCATCTTGAAGTGCGCTTCGGCAAAGACCCCAACGCCGCTTGGCCGACAATGGCTCAAGGTAAGGGCCTCGTGACACCCGCACAATTGTTCCTGCGCTAACCGTCTGTTCTGTGTCTGAAAAAGGGTGAGAGCGACCTCACCCTTTTTTGCTTCCCCTATCCTTTCGCCCCCACGCCGCAAATCTGTTACGATTGTGGGCTGTCGCAGAATTGTTTTAGATCACCACTGAGGAGACTGCTATGTCCGATGCCATGCCCCCTGAATCACAGACTCCTGGAGGACAGCCGATTGCGCCCGTTGACTCAGAAGCGCGGCGTGCTCTCTACGATCATCTGTGGGCCTATATCAATAAGCCGCTGTGGGTCTGGCAGGAGAATGCGTCACAGGTGGTGAAAATCGATATCTTCGTCGTGCCGCCCTCCCGCGAACGTCCCCATTACACCCTGCTCACAGCAGGCATGAGCGATCTGCCCATGCCCCACGAAGACGGCGAGAGCGAAGAGCCGTTGTACGCTGAATTCATCATTGCGCTGCCCGAAGAATGGCCGCTGCATCCCGACGATTGGGATGAGGAAGAGTATTTCTGGCCGATTCGCTGGCTCAAAACGCTGGCCCGCTATCCGCATGTGCGTCAGCGGGCGCTTGGCCTGCTCCATACCCTGCCCAATGGTGAGCCGCCGCAGCCGTTCGCCCCTGGCACAACCTACTGCGGCTGGTTGATCTCGCTGCCGATGCTGGCTGAGCGCGATTTTGCCGAGTGTGAGGTCAACGATCAAAAGACCATCCACATCTACAGCCTGCTGCCGCTGTATGCGGGCGAAATCGCCTTCAAGCAGGCGCATGATGGCGTTTCCCTGGTTGAGCGGTTGGGACGGGTGGGCGCGAGTGAACTGCTCGATTTAGAGCGCCCGGATGTTTCTACGCTGGATGACGATCAGGGCGATGCTGCCCCCTGAAACATGTGAATCAGTGGGGCGGCATACTGGCTACCCCATGTTATACTTCGGCCAGACTTCTTCAAGTTATTTTCTAGAAACTTGACTTTTTGAAGTAAATCCTTTATCCTCTTAAATAGAACATATGAGCCATTCAAAGGGAAATAACCATGGGAAAAGTCATTATCGATATCACAATGTCGCTGGATGGATATGTCACCGGACCCCAACGATGGGCCTGAGAATGGCCTGGGTGAGGGCGGTAGGGTGCTGCATGATTGGGTCTTTCATGGCACGCCTGATGACATGCGCTTTCTTGAAGACGCCGGACAAAGCCTGGGCTCTTGTGTCCTCGGACGGCGAACATTTGATATTGCCGAGCAAGACTGGGGCGACAATCCCCCGTTTGGGCCCTCGCAGGTGTTTGTTCTTACCCATCGCCCGCATGAAACGCTGCACAGGGGCGTAACGACTTTCATCTTCGTTACCGATGGATTAGAAAGCGCCCTGAAACAGGCTCATGATGCCGCAGGCGATAAGGATGTTTCATTGATGGGCGCCAATATCAGTCAGCAGTATTTGAAGACGGGGCTGGTCGATGAGATGCAGCTTCATGTCGCCAACATCTTGCTCGGCGCAGGGCGGCCTCTATTCGCGGACATTGGCGCGGCACAAATCAAGCTGGAACGAATTGAGGCCGTTCCAACGCCCACCACAATCCATCTCAAATATCGCGTGATCAAGTAAAGGACTCATTATGGGACAGCCCGTTGTGCATTTCAAGGTCACGGGCAAACATCCGAAGAATCTGTGAGCTATTAGAGAGATCTGTTCGGATTATTGTTGCACCTCTCGATGATGCAGTGAAAGGCACCACAAGATGGATAACCAACAACAGATTATGAACGTACAAGAACAAATCGAAAAGTATATTACGAGCCAACCTGAACCAAAATGCAGTGATATGCAAGCGTTGCACCGCATCATTCTGGAAGTCATGCCAGCATGTAAATTATGGTTCCTGGATGGTAAAAATAGTGAAAATAGAACCGTTTCTAATCCTAATATAGGATATGGACTTCAAACCATAAAATCTGCTGATGGAAAAAACAGAGAGTTCTATCAAATTGGTTTGAGCGCAAACAAAACCGGAATCTCTGTCTATATCCTTGGTATTAAAGATAAGAAGTACTTAGCACAGACATATGGGGAAAAACTTGGTAAAGCAAGTGTAACAGGGTATTGCATTAGGTTCAAAGCGCTGAAAAATATAAACATTGATATACTCGAAGCGGCAATACGAGATGGAGTGGCACTCACAATTTAAACGCTGGTTGGATTTAAGATCTCATCTTACGCACAGGCACAGAGGAAGATAAGCTAATGTAATGAAAACTCAAGACTTGCTCGACCTCTATAGTGATTACCTGATCAGCGCGTTTGGACAGACCACCGGCACAGGCTTGGCTGATCTGCTGGGTGGCGTGCTGATCAACCTCAAACTGTGTCTCAAGGGCACTTGGAATGATCGCATGATGATTGAAACGACCTTCTCGCTGCTGACAGTGGTGTGTCAGGCCAAGAAGATGTTCCATCGCACCGCCGCTCATCTCGAAGCCCGCCTCGCCTACACAGCGGC
>DAOTUR010000674.1:0-2468 GCA_034436915.1 Anaerolineae bacterium | reverse complement strand
GGCCAGGACTTCCACCGCCCGCACGACCTGTTCGGCCACATCGCCCACCTGATCGGTGAGGGCAGCCAGAATGCGGCGAATCTCTTTTTCTTCCTCAATTTGCAGTTCGCGCCACTGGTTGTTGAGTTCAATCGTCTCCAGCGGCTCAATGAACAGAGTCGCGCCGGACGACGATGTATCATGCACAATGCCGGGAATCTTGCCTTTGTAATCGGCCTTGATCGGGATGACGTAGCGGCCATTGCGCGTCGTCACAATCGATTCTTGCAGATACAGCTCATTGCTCTTGGATTGGACGATGCGGCGGAGTTTGCTTTGCAGGCGTTCAAACGAGACTTTGAGATCATGACGGATGATGGCGAGGCGGGCGCTGGCGGTGTCTTTGACTTCGGCGTTGTCATCAATACTGCTGCTGATGGTGTCCTGGAGGGCTTTACATTCATCCACCGTCTCAGTGATCTCCGCCAGCAGGGGATACTTGCCTTTCAGCTTGTCGAGCGTGCGCTGCAAGATGCCCGCTCGCCGCATCGTCTGGCGAATATCGAGCAGGACATTCGCCTCAATCACGATGCCGCGCTGGGCATTCATCGCCACCGCCCGCACATCGCGTGCGCCAGCCAGATTGAGCGCCGTATTCTCGCGGATCATATCGAGCGCTTCGGCGGTTTCGCGCTGCCAGGAGCGGGCCTCTTCCAGGTTGGTCGTGGGCAGGGCTTCGCGCACGAGTTCCGCGCCCGCACCAAAAGAGGCGTGCCGCGCCACCTGTTCGAGGATTTTATGCAATTCCAGGGTCTGGAGGGATTTTTCGCTAATCATCATTTTTTCTTTCTGCGAGAGGCGGACATGCGGCCAAGTCGCGTAACTTAATGGAGTGATTTTAGTAGAAATGGGGGTGAATGTCAATCCTGAACGGTCTTCAGGGGCTTGCGAGGGGTCATGAGGGGTGAAATTTATATGGGATTCTTATGGGGTATCATAAATAGGGTTTGGCGTGCCAAACCCCAAAACGCCTTTTTGCGGCATTCATTGGCATCCCGTAGGGACACGGCCCGCCTTGTCCGAATATGTGGACACGGCAGGCCGTGTCCCTACGGACCCACATAAATATCTCTATTCATCGTGATAGCGCTACGAGAGCCGACGACGATATAACACGCTTTTTATCCATCCCGCTGTAAGACATGGCCCGCAATGCCGCTCTAGACAGAAACCCCGTGTCACCTGTCAAACCTGCCTCGGCGCACGCCGCCATGATGACTCGCTTTTTGCTGGACATTATGCGGGTTTGCCACTACATTTAGGGGAGAGATTGCATGTGTTGAGAAGAGTGAGAGCGTATAATGTCGAATTGGTGGGGAACGCGCAAAGATGTTTCGCCCCGTTTGATCTGGGAAGTCGAAGCAATGAAGGCCACCTTTGGCGGGACATTTAAACTCGTCGTGCCACCGTTTGGGGGCCTCTTATACTGGCAGGGGACAGTGGATGTGAATCTCACAATCCTGGAGTCGCCTGAACACACCCTCAAGATCGTTTATCCCAAAGAGTATCCCAATCGTCCCGCTGAAGCCTACTGCCTCAAGCCGCGCATTTACAGCGAAAAACATCAGTATGAAGATGGGCAGTTGTGCCTCTTCAATCCCAAAGATGGCGAGCAGTACGGCTGGAATCCCAGCAAATCGACAGCGGCCACCGTTGCAGGCTGGGCGGTGCAGTGGCTGTACGCCTACTATACATGGCGTGCCACCGGCGAATGGCCCGGTGTTGAGGAGCGTATTCGGCCCGATACCCCACTGCCCCGCCGTCGGAGATAAATTTGTATGGATGAGACTCAGCAGGTGCAGGATCATAAGCAGGCACAAGGCCCGGATTTTCTCAGCCTCCTCCAGCAGGAGTGGGACGCTGTCCGCAGACGTTTGAGAGGTATGGCAATGATTTCGCGTGGCATCGTCCCAAATCTGTATATTTCGCAGCGCATGGTTGATCGCGTGGTCGATGCGGCGCATCATTTCTTAGCGGACGAAACGGGCGAGACGATGGTCGGGCTGGTGCTGGATGCGGGCGATGTGCCGGAAAGTATGCCCTCGATCTACATCCTCGACACCATCGCGCCGGATGCCTCCGTCGTGCGCCGCTCCCACATGTTTGAGCAGGGCGACGAAGCCCAGGAGGACATCTACTACTGGCTGCGCGATAACTGGGATGCGTCTCTCGATATCGGCCAGGATATGAAGGGCCTCGCCATCCGTGAGGAATGGAAAACGCAGCTCAAGCATCTGGGCGATTGGCACAAGCAGCCGGGCTTCATGATCCAGCCCAGCGGCGGCGATTTGATGACGGCGCTGCGGATTCTGGATGATGAGGAGCAGGATTTTGAATTCCTGCTCGTCCCCATCGTCACGCTCGGCCATGATACCGTGACGAGCGAAGAGGGGGCCAAAGTCAACTATTTCAGCATCCCGATGGAAGAT
>DAOTUR010000673.1:0-4276 GCA_034436915.1 Anaerolineae bacterium | reverse complement strand
ACTTCACAATAGTAGAAGAATTGAGATGACCTGATGAGTATCCGTCACGTTTGCAAACTACCTGCTTTCGATGGTACGAGTCTGCTTCATGAAAACCCAGAAGCAGTTTAGCGGAGCATTGAAAATAGTCTGGAAGTTGATAGATACGATTAAGTCGGTTTCAAAATCAACACTTCCGGTATTGTGAAGGTTAACCTATGTGTACGATCTTGAGAGTCAGACAACACGTAGCTTTCAGTGTGATCCGAACGACATCATCAACAAAGTCACGCTCAGTCCAGATGGACGGTTTTTTGCCGCTGCTAATGTGAGTCGAGGAATGTGTATCTGGGATACAGAAAAGCAGACGTTGATAACTGATAAGCCTGTTCTAGAAAATACTTTTGATATACGAGTGCTTGACCTCGCTTGGAATCCTGATGGAAGCTCTTTGGCATTGGTGAATGAGCGCACCCATATGGACGTAGACTCTGAAATCAGAGAGTGGTTTGTGGAAGTCTGGGCTATGCCCGCTGGTGAACAGTTAGCGTCAATTGAGCAGACAACACTTCCTACTGATATTGCATGGTCACCCGATGGAACACATCTAGCTGTAGGTGACAGCAATGGCCTGATTCATGTCTGGCAGCGAGAATAAGTATCAGATTGTCTCGTACGCGGAGCCGTCATATCTACTACGTCTGTAGAGTCCAAGACTCTACTGCTCCTACACGTAGATCAGTCTTAGACCTGAGACATATTTGCTCTATTTGGAAAAAAAGAAAAAGCTGCCCTTATGGGCAGCCTATGATTAGATTTGTGTGGCAGCAACGGCCAGCGCATCGGCGCGGATGTTGTATTCAATATCGCTGTGACCTTCAACCTTCTCGAATGTGATCGTGTGCTTGCTGAGCAGCGCTTTCACCTCAGCAATGAGGGCCTGATTCTGCTTCGGCTTCCAATGCTTGGACAGCACGCCGATCACATACTGACTGTCAGTGAAGATCGTCACAGCTGCGCCCTCGTGCTTCAATGCCAGCAGCACCTGCTTGACCGCTTCCAGCTCGGCCTGATTGTTGGTCGCGCCGGGCAGCGTACCGCTGAGTTCTTTATAGGCTGCCGGACGTTCATCGCGCACGCCCTGATCATCGACCAGCATCAGGATGGCTGCCCAACCGCCGCAGCGCTCCTGGGCATTCTGATTGTTGCTGCTGGCGCCATCGGTATAAGCGATCACATGCTTGAGTGTTGTTGTGGTGGTCATCAGAGATATCTTTCTGCCCGACAACGGGCGAACAGCGGCCAACGCCGCAAACGAGATCGCCCGCCCTGCACCCGCTAGGGTGGCACTGTGATAGAGACATTCCTATACGATTGCCCGCCAGAAAAAAGAAAGCCCACCCGAAGGTGAGCTAATCAAGAATGAGGAGTAAATCGAGGGATATGATGGAGATCGAGCGGGGATTTCGGATCAGAACGGGATATCGTCGCGGGTTTCGCCACCGTTCTCATCGCGGTTGCGGCTCGGCAGATGCAGCTTATCGGCGACCACAACCAGCACGGCCTGCGGTTCGCCGTCTTTGTCAGCATAGGCATCCAGCTTCACCTGTTTCACTTCAACGGTGACCTTCATGCCCTTCTTGACATACGGCGCGACGGCCTCGGCATAATTGCGCCACAGCTCGACACGCACCCACTGGGTCTGACGGTCATCGCCGCTGCCGCTGCTGACCGCGATGCTGAAATTGGCAACCGACACGTCGCCTTTGGCAGTGCTGACGGTGCGCAGCTCCGCATCCTGGCCGACGTTTCCCACCAGAGTTGAGGACATGGGGAAATACATGGTGAAACACCTTTCTGCCTGTAGAGGCTTATCAACAATCGCTCGTCCTGCGCCCGCTTAGGGCGCACACGTCTTTCATCGACCCGAATTCCGCAGAGCCTTAGTCCATGTGGGCGTCGATCAACCCGGCCAGCGCTTCCAATTCATCATGGAATGTCAGATCGAGATCGGTTTGCAGCAGCGCGGCCAGAGACAGCGGATCGCGGCTGTGGGTCTGATACGATGTGGTGTCCTCGTCGGTAAAGTGAGCATCGTCGGCCAATTGGACGACTGTCCCGGTGGGCGTGCGGAGCACACGAATGTAAAAGCCATAGAATTCAAAGATCATGAGGAGCCTCCGTAAGGTGAGATAAACCATCACCCACCCTGCACCCGCTTAGGGTGTCACAGGCCACTGTCTCAGACCATCTAGAAAACGAGAATCACCTATACGATTGGACGCCACATCACAGCAATGAAAAAATAAAGCCCACCCGAAGGTGAGCCAGTGGTGTAGGTTAGATCAGCACGCGGCAGAGATGGGCACAGGCATAGCCAACCGGAATGGTTTGACCCGTGCGTTCCACGATGCCTGCGGTTTCCAGCGCGACCAGCAGACTGTTATTCTCCGATGTCCGGATCACGATCAGGCCCTCCGGCAGCGAATACGGGAGATTGATCGAGGCAGTGGTATACGGCATGCCCTCCTCATCGTAGAGCTGGATGACGGGATTGCCGATGTGGGGATAGGTGCGCAGTTCGCCGCGCAGGGTTTCACCGCGCCAATCGAGGGTAAATTCTTTCAGGGACATGGCAGCGCCAGCCTTTCTCCCTCAGACGAGGGTGAGCGCGAACCGCTTCATGCGGCTCATCACCCACCCTGCACCCGCTTAGGGTGCATCTAAGCAATCCGAGAAGAAATGCCGAAAGGAGACGATAGCCTATACGGTTTGCTGCCATCTTGAATGGTGAACGCTTTACTACCGCGTTATAATCCGATGTATTGTGCTGCTGCTCTCAAGAGGCTTGCCGGTAGCGATTTCTAAATATGGTCACTAAGGAACAAGGCTGAAATAAGTTGGGCAGAAGAGATGGGGTATCATCGGAGCACAGGCTCATTTATATTTCTCAATGCTGAATTTATTCCAAACTCATTCCTAAATAAATTATTTGCTTGTCAAGCATAATTTGAAATCTAATGTAAACTTGATGTAAGCCGAATTAAAGTAGCTGGGTTTATTAAATTATGACAACTCAATTCACCTCTCAAGTCACAGTTTATGTAATTTTTACTGGGGCCGATAGCCACCATGTAGATTACATTGAAGAAAAATTAGGTAATCAAGGCATAGAACTACTTAGATATGACAAGCAACTTTACGCTGGAAGACGTTTTGATGCAATCTATCGTGATTGGGCAGACAAAGCCGACGCTATTCTACTTTTGGTATCAAATGCATGGAATGATATGCAAGATTATATGGATGGTGAACTCGCTATTATCCAGCAAAAACAGGCTGAATGGCATAAAAAATATGGGAAAAATTTCCTTATGAAGCTGAAAACGGGTGAAAGCGAGAAACGAAGTTTGCAGATAGTCTTCCCCCTGGCTGTGGAACCCCTTGTTGGCGCTGCTCATGATACAGCAGCTTATTTCGGTGACTATGAACAGGTTCAAGATGAAACAATTGACAGGTTCATTATTCAATTTATCACAAGAGTGAAAAATATAAAAAGATATATTGCTAGCCAAAGCACACTGTCGTCAAATCAGTCTATACCTCTCTCTGTTAAACCAATTCCAATTCAGACGAGCAATCTCCAAACCCCAAAGTTCGCCTTGCATGAATTTTTAAAGAAACCAGTATCCTCTATATGGACATCACCTGCTAAGGCATTTACGTTGGACCAGAAGATATCATCTTTGTCTTGGACAGGTGATATCTTACATATCAGACACTTTCCAGTTGTTGATGAAGACGGAAGATTAATCAGTATTGTTAGTTTACGAGATATCTTAGAGGCAGAGCTACCTGATACAGAGGTTTTAGACTGGTTAAAAGAAAACCAACTTCTGGAAACAGGACATTTGAGTACAATAACACCTACAGAAATTTCTGTTAGGGATATAGTCCAAGAAAAACTCGGCTCGAAACCTATCAGTATTCGAAATGATTTATTGATCGCTGATGCTATAGAGTTGCTTAGTACACGGCATACACTGCCTGGTTCAGCGAAGAAACGATATATCAGTGCTCTACCAGGAACTGATAAAAATGGCACTCTAATAGGTATTATGTCGTACTTGGATATCCTTTCAAAAGTTCAAATGCCTTATGTGCCACAATGGGTGAGGCAACTTCGCTCAAAAGATGAGAAGAGAAGTGTAGGGCGGAGAATAAGGACATTAAACGATGGTTCACAAGATAAGCGGTAGTCTCGAAGTCCAACCTAAGCCAGACCGCCGACGGTTCA
>DAOTUR010000672.1:0-6239 GCA_034436915.1 Anaerolineae bacterium | reverse complement strand
CTAAACTGCTTCTGGGTTTTCATGAAGCAGACTCGTACCATCGAAAGCAGGTAGTTTGCAAACGTGACGGATACTCATCAGGTCATCTCAATTCTTCTACTATTGTGAAGTTTAACCATTATGAACTTGACCCCTCACCTCCCAACCTCCTCTCCCACAAGGGGCGAGGAGGGGCCGGGGGTGATGAACTGCCTGTCTCCCAATGACATTGATATCAGACCCTATCGAAATTCTGATCGACTTTTATACAGCACGAACAAACATCCTGTCTGATCCGTACTAAAATAGAAGCACCTGTACGCTCTACACGCGCCGTTAAGATGTTGTTACAATACGTGTGGAGACATCTGGTTTTTCTTTTTAGCTAGGGAAGAATTCTAAAACGCTCATGACACAACCTCCTACAACACTGCCACCGCCCTCATCGCTTTTGCAGCAGGTGTCTCGGCTGCCGCTGATTGTGTATCGCCTGGGCTTAGGGGCGCTGCTGAGTTGGATTCCCATCCTCGTGCTGGGGACACACGGGCGTAAAACCGGGCTGGCCCGCTATACTGTGCTGGAATGGCGGCGGCATGGTCGGCGCTATTACGTCGTCTCGATCTGGGGGCTGCGGCCCGGCTGGATGCATAATTTGCAGGCCAATCCCGTCGTCACGGTGCAGATCGGTCAGCGCATTCTGCGGGCGCGGGCCAGCATCGTCACAGATCGGGATGAGGCCGCCAAAGCCCTGTACATGTTCCGCAAAAATTCACCCCTGTACGAGAATGTCTTCTCAAGCATGAGTTCGGTAGAGCGGATTAATTTCCTCACATTGGGGCAGGTCGCCAGCCAATTCACGATTGTGCGCTTTGAGCCGGAGACAGGCCTGCTGGACGTGCCGCCGCTGCCGCAACTACCCACATGGGTGATTCCGGCGGGCGTCGCGGGGACTCTCATGATGCTGATTGTATGGATGCTCTTTGGGCGCACGAAGGGGCGGCGATGAACGAGTTAGAACAGGCTCAACTGCTGCGTGATGTGCGTCTGGCACTGCAAGAAGATGATTTTCCCTCGGCGATTCGCAATCTCCAGAAGATTATTCTGCTGGCCCAGGAGCGCGGTGACACTGATGCAGTGGGCCGACACCTGGGTAATCTGGCGCTGATCTTTTATCGCCAGGGAGATCGCGGGCAGGCGCTGGCGCACTTCAACAAGGCGCTGGAATGCGCCCGCCAGGAGCAGGATCGCCTGACGGAAGAAGGTTTGCTCGGCAATATGGGCAACATCCTGCGCGAGATGGGCCGCTTTGAGGAGGCGCATCGTTCGCTGTCAGAGGCGCTCATCATTGCGGAGGAACTTGAGGACACGCGAGGACGTGGCATCTGGTTGGGCAATCTGGGCCTTGTGTACGATGACGTGCGCCAGCCACAGCGGGCGGCACAGTTCCACGCGCAGGCGGTGGAGATCGCCCGTGAATTGCAGGATCGCACCAATCTCATCTCTCGGCTGGTGAATCTGGGCAATAGCTGCATCGCACACGGCGATTACGTGTCGGCCCTGCCCGCCTTCAAAGAGGTAGTGGCCCTGACGGAGGCGACGGGTCGCCCGCAGGAGATCGCGCTGCGATTGGGGATTCTGGGCAATCTGTCCAGCGCTCTCGGACGACAGGCTCTGCCGGATGCCGCCGCCTACCCCTATTTTCAGGACGCGCTGACGTATTATCAACGCACGCTGGAGCTGACAACGCAGTTGCAGGATTACACCAGCGAGGCCGAGGTGCTCCGCAGCATCGCCACCGTCTTTATCGCTGTCGATCAAAAGGATGAAGCGGCCCGCTATCTCGATGCGGCGCACAACATTTTTGCCGCGCTCGGCCTGGGCGACAAAGCCCAGGAGACCGCCCGCCTCAAACAATCACTGGCGTAGACAACCTGAGTTTTGGATAGCTTAACAAAACCATTCTTGCCTCGTCGCCAGGGACTGAAAGTCCCTGTCTTGCCTGTTGCGAGGCTTAAAGCCTCGCTCAAAATATCTCTTTATCCTGTGGCGGGACTTTCAGTCCCGCAAAATGGGAGGCAGGGGTTTTCAACCCCTGACAATCCCCGCCAAAACCTATCCAAAACTCAGGTTAGACAAACAAAAACAGAGGCGCATGGCCTCTGTTCTCATTATTCGTGACGATGTTATTTTTCGACGGTGACGCCGCGCCAGAAGGCGACATGATCTTTAATCTGCTTGGCAGCGGATTTGGGTTCGGGATAGAACCACGCGCCATCGGAATTCTCTTGCCCATCCACCGCAATGGTGTAATAGCTGGCGACACCCTTCCAGGGGCAGGTGGTGTGTGTGCTGCTCTCTTTGAAGAATTCGCGGTTCACGGATTCAGGCGGAAAGTAGACGTTACCTTCGACCATTTCAAATTTGGCTGATTCCGCTAAAACTGCGCCGTTCCATGTGGCTCGTGCCATGTCTCTCATCCTTTTGAGTTCGGATTACGTTTACACTCTGTAGATTAGAGAGAGTTCATGACCCAATTCTTACGGCACATTTTCCGCATTAAACCAATCTTAACGTTGTGTCAGGCGCGTATAGCCCTCATCAATTTCAGCACGCAGACGCTTCCACACCCCAAAATACACCGCCGCCCCAAACATCATCACCGCCAATATTGCCCAGGTGAGCGCGACAAATGACGGCGGAAGCAACGGTGTGATATCGCGGGCAAACGCCGCCGCATCGTTCTGGACTTCGCCGCGTGTGGCCCCGATATGACCGAGCAGATTCCACAGATCGAGCACCGCATTGAGCGCCGTTGACACCGCGAGGACGTTAATCGTCAGTAGAGCGACCAGACGGGGAGCGCGTGCGCCAATCAGGATGAGCAGCACGCCAAAGCCCACGCCAAGCGTCAGCGCCAGCAGGCCGCTGGCTTCGTCAGGCCGCGCATACACCAGCGTATACGCCACCATGCCTAAGCCGAGCGCGATTGCCATGTTGTTGATGGCACGCGGAAAGCGATTGGCGAGATAAAACAGGATGGAACCAAAGGCCGCCGCCCCCAGGTAGCCAGCGGGCAAAATTAGCGCCCGACTGCCGCCCATCGTCTGCGTCAAGCCCGATCCATTGGCTGATACAACGAAGCCCATGATTTTGCCGCCCGTGAGCAGCGCCATCACGCCGTGACCCGCCTCATGCACATACGTCACAAACAGGCGCAGCGGTGTCACAAGGAAGCTAAAAATATCAACATTCCACAGCACATAGACGGCAATCATCGCCACAGCGGTGATGAGCAGCGCTTGCCGCCGATCTCGTTTGGTATTGGAATCATTGTTCAATTGAATATCTTGCATGGGGTTGTCTCCGCATGTTGACATCTCAACTCTATTATACGTCCAAATGTGCTGGACGTTGTAAACAATGCGAAAACTGTGTGCAGAGGGAGCGTCTAGCGAGGCGCTTTGTAGGCCCTCACCCCAACGATAAATAGAAATATTTATGGCGTGTGTAGGGACAAGGCCCGCCTTGTCCGAATAGGTGGACACGGCAGGCCGTGTCCCTACGACCCCATCGTTTATACTTAACGATCAGTCATTTCCCGCCCAACCAGCCAATCAACATCATGCTGCCGCGCAAATCGGCGGAGAGATTGCGCTGGCCGAAGCCGTTGCTGTCGGAGGTATACACATCCAAACGTCCGTCCGGGTTGGCGCGATCCCGCACCGAACTCACGCCCATATACGTGATGAAGCGTCCATCCGACGAAAACACCGGACTGCACATGGTCGGTGAGGGCTTGCCCGTCGAGACAAATTCAAAATCCGTCGTGACGACGCGCATCCCATACGGGCATTCGCTGCTTGTGCCGCCCAGGGCAATCCGCCCGTCCTGCGGCGACCACGAGGAGCGCAGACCATAGCGCGGGAAATTCACATCCTCGGTGCGCTCTTTGATGACGGTTCCAGCGGTATTCATCAGCACCAGCGAGGTCTTGGCGGCGGTCACGTGCTGGAACAGCACCTTTGAGCCATCAGGCGACCATGCATCCGACAGATACAGGCCGCTTTCGTCATTCGCCATCTTGATCTGACGGGTGGATTTGCCGGGGATGTTGGCAAGCCACAGGGAGCGCTGCGGCTTGAGCAAATCCTGTCCATCGCCCACTGCATAGGCCAGCAGCGTGTTATTGACCCAGTACGGCGGTTCGGTGACATAGGCATCTGAAATCTGGCGCACCTCGCGGGTCTCCAGATTCATGATATACACCTGCCCGCCCAGCGGCAGCGGCGTTGTCAGCGGGTCGCAGGCATTGGCATCGCCCGCAATCCATGAGGGACAGGTGGTGCGATCTGAGACGAAGGCCAGAAAACGACCATCCGGCGACCATGACGGGTAAAATTCATAGGCCCCGGTATTCAGATCGGGCAGCGGATCGCGCTTCGTGCCATCGCGGGCATACAGATAAATATCGAGATCATAGGCCGTTGCCAGCGACACCGCCAATTCATCCCCATCGGGCGACCACTGCGGCGGCGCATAAATGCCGCGCTGTAACAGCGTATTGACCGCCGCCACACGGCCCGCCAGTCCCTTCCCATTCTTGATATCAGCGGCCAGATCGAGGATGTAGAGGCCGGGAGCCATGCCACCATCGCGGAAGTAGGCCAGCGCTTTGCCAGACGCCGAGGGATAGATACGATCTCCTGTCGCGGCATTGAGCGTGAGGAGCGTGACGCGATTGTCCGGGAAATCCGGGTCAACTGCGAAGACGGACATGGATTCATTTTCAGGATGGGCGGTTGAGAGGCTGGTGATGGTGTTCTGATCATTGCTATTGCTGAAGATGACCATCGGCTTTTTTGTGCCGCCCACCATCGATGCAGGCAGTTCCAGGCTGTCCCAATTGTCAAAGCGAAAGCCCACCGTCGCCTGCGGTGTCAGGCTCGGCGTCGGGGTGATGGTCGGCGGCTCGGTATTGGTGGCTGTGGCCGCATTGGTAGCACTTGCCGCCGTTGTTGGGGCGACTGTCGCGGAGGGCGTAACCACATTCTCCGCTGTGACGATGGGCGCATTGGGAGTGTCTGTCAGCGTGGCCGTGATCACAACCGCCACCGGAGTCATCTCAGGTGTTGTGGGGCTGTTTGAGAGATTGCAGGCGGCCAGCAGACTGATCATCAGTCCCGCCAGAACGGGGGTCGTTTTTCTCATGCATGTTTTCCGCTATTGATTAAGACGGGCGAAACGGCCCGCATGATACCACGCCGCGAGGTCGCATTTCTATGACGATTGCCCTCCGCTTCTGTTTCGCAGGGTTATCGCGGCGGCGGTGGCAGCGCCTGCCTCTCCCATTCGGCCAGCCATGCGCGGCCATCACGCACCTGCTTTTTGGCATCGGGAACTTTCTCGTACAGGGCCAATGCCTTATGCATACTGACGATGGCTTTATCGGCCTGATTGCTATGGCGCTGCACCAGGGCCAGATAATACAGGATTTCCGCACGGTTGGGCGCGATCATCTGGGCGAGATTGAAATGATGCAGCGCTGTCGGCCACTCCTGCGCCTTATATGCCAGCACGCCCAGGCCGTAATGCGCCAACAGCTCATACTGATTGATTTTGAGCGCCTCGGCAAAGGCGGGGGCGGCTTTATCCCGTGCCCCATGTTCGAGATAGAAGAAGCCCTGCGTCGCATAATACTCGGCATGGTAGGGGTGTAGATGCATAGCCTGGGCGATGGCATTGAGCGCCTCTTCCATATTCTTCTTGGCGTAAAAATCGAGCGCGATTTTGTAGTGTTCGTCGGCTTCATAACGGGTGAGGCCGAGTTGGGCGACGAGACGAGCCATGATGTTGTCCTGAAAATGGGCGCGATACTCTGGCCCCTGACAATACAATAAGAATCAGCCGCAGCCATTACCCCACAATGACGATAATGACAGATACGACGGTTTGTAGGGACATGACATGTCATGTCCATCGGTTGGACATGGCGTGCCATGTCCCTACAAGATCATTCATTATCTCTCATAATCGCTGTGGCGAGGGACTACAAAATCTCTGCAAGCCTCTTGTGAAAACTGCTAGAATACTCATCGTTTATTTTACCAAAATTGAGACAGAAAAAGGATCAATAGTCAACGACCCCCGGCTGAAGCCGGGAGCATGAAGAATGCTCAGGTTGACCAGACTCGGCGCTGAAAAGCGCTCCGTTAGGAGCGAATACAGAGGCACTTCGGGATGACCTTCCAGTCCCGAACTCT